>JBDNCP010000039.1:0-32410 GCA_046719575.1 Cyanobacteriota bacterium | reverse complement strand
TGACGGCTTCTCCTTCTCCAGAGGCAGCGACGGAACCCGACGGCCTCAGTGATGCAGACATCGCGGCACTGGTGCAGCAGCGGGCCGAGGCAAAGCGGGCAAAAAACTGGGCCGAGGGCGATCGCATTCGAGATGAGCTAAAAGCGCAGGGCATTACGCT
Source organism: Cyanobacteriota bacterium (assembly GCA_046719575.1). Lineage (GTDB taxonomy): Bacteria > Cyanobacteriota > Cyanobacteriia > Elainellales > Elainellaceae > Thermoleptolyngbya. The sequence continues at coordinate 32,250 of JBDNCP010000039.1, read as the reverse complement.
GATTGACAAACCCGGCGGCGTAACAGAGTGGATTCGGGGAAACTGAATCTACTCCAGTATCCAATCCCGTCGGAGAGTTGAAGTTTAGCCCGCACCTTGAACCCTGCGATACAACAAGACGCAGATGAATGCGATACGAGTGTAATAGGCATGACGCGAGCTGCCAGCCCAGATTGCTCAATCGGTGGCTTCCGCCCGGCCCTTCTCACGCCAGCGTTGCCATGCAACCCCTTAACGTCTCACCCCTGAATTTCTCCAAATGCCTGAGCTTCGTTTTCAGATTGAGTGGCCAGACGGTTCCCAGGAGCTTTGCTATTCGCCGTCGCTCGTGATTAAAGACTACTTTACGCCAGAGCAGGTTTACTCCTTGGAAGATTTTCTGGGGCGATCGCGCACAGCGTTGCAGATTGCGAGCGATCGCGTCCAGGCAAAGTATGGGATGCCCTGTAGCCTTGCCCTGGGGCAGCTTTCCAAAATTGAGCAAAAGGCGACGCAATATGCCGGACTGCCAGAACCGCAGGTCAAAGTGCTGAAATTTGTAGAGTAACGTAGCCTGTTTGTAGAGTAACGTGATCTGTGCGACCCCCGTGATTTTGAGTCAAACCAAATGCTGTCGAATTGCGGCCAATACCGCTTGGGTTACGGTGGTCAGGTCTGCTTGCAGTTGGGCAAGCTGTGCCTAAGCCTGAAGTTGTGCCTGCTGTTTGGCGATCGCCGTAGCCGTCACCCAGCCTCGTTCTCGACGGCTGAGGCAGGCGCTGGCCAAATGAAACGCATCCATCAGCAGCACATTGATCTGCACATGCTCTGCACATGCTCTGCACATTATGATCTACACATTAAACCTCTTGCATGAATGCTGTTTTGAAGGCGTGAATCGTGGCATGGTACTGCCGCGCCACGATTCACGCAAGAAGTCTATTATTGCGACCGCAAAGTAAGAAAGCTGAAAAGTAAGAAACCCAGCAATCGCACCAGGATTCTCATCAGGGCGCTGACTTCACAGGTGGATGCTGGGCCAGCACTTTTTTCAAATATTGTCCCGTGTAGGACTCCGGGACTTCAGCAACCTGCTCCGGTGTGCCCACCGCGATAATCTGTCCGCCGCGATCGCCCCCCTCTGGGCCCAAGTCAATTACCCAGTCGCAGCAGCGAATCACGTCCAGGTTGTGTTCAATCACCAGCACCGTGTTGCCCATGTCCGTCAGGCGTTGCAGCACGTCCAGCAGCTTGTGAACATCGTAGAACGACAGGCCAGTAGTGGGTTCATCGATCAGGTATAGCGTCTTGCCGGTGGCGCGGCGCGAAAGTTCCGTCGCCAGCTTCAGCCGCTGCGCCTCGCCGCCAGAGAGCGTCGGCGCGGTCTGCCCTAGCCGCACATAGCCCAGCCCCACGTCCACCATCGTTTGCAGCTTGGCCGAAGCCTTGGGAATATTCTCGAAATACTCCAAAGCCTCTTCTGCCGTCATGTTCAGCACGTCAGAAATCGATTTGCCCTTATATTTCACTTGCAGCGTCTCGCGGTTATAGCGTGTGCCCTTGCACACCTCGCACTGCACGTACACATCTGGCAAGAAGTTCATCTCAATCACGTTCACGCCTTGCCCACCACAGGCCTCGCAGCGGCCGCCCTTGACGTTAAAGGAAAACTGCCCCGCTTTGTAACCGCGAGCCTTTGCCTCGATCGTTTCGGCAAACAAGTCGCGAATCACGTCAAACACGCCCGTATAAGTGGCAGGATTCGATCGCGGCGTGCGGCCGATGGGCGACTGGTCGATGACGATTGCTTTATCGAGCGCCGCTAGCCCCTGTATTTCTGCCATTTCCTTGGGCTGGGGCACCTTACGTCCAAAGTGGTGTTGCAGCGCCGGATACAGCAGTTCGTTGATCAGCGTCGATTTGCCAGAGCCGGATACGCCCGTCACGCAGACGAACTTGCCGAGCGGGATGTCTACATCCAGATTTTTCAGGTTGTTGCGGCGGGCATTGCGGATCTTGAGGCTGCGGCCGTTGCCCTTGCGACGCTCCGCAGGGGTTTGAATCACGCGCCGCCCCGACAGATACGCGCCCGTCAGCGACTCCTCCGCCTCCAACAGGTTTTGCAACGAGCCATGCGAGACGATGTTGCCGCCGTGGACCCCTGCGCCGGGGCCAATGTCCACGATATAGTCGGCGGCGCGGATGGTGTCTTCGTCATGCTCCACCACGATCAGCGTGTTACCCAGGTCGCGCAGGCGGTTAAGCGTGTGCAAGAGGCGATCGTTGTCGCGCTGGTGTAGCCCGATGCTGGGTTCATCCAGCACATACAGCACGCCCGTCAGACCGGAGCCGATCTGTGTGGCCAGGCGAATGCGCTGGGCCTCGCCGCCAGAGAGGGTCATAGCCGTGCGATCGAGCGTCAGATAGTCCAGCCCCACATCCAGCAAAAATTGTAGCCGCGCTTTAATTTCCTTCAGCGCCAGGTCGCCGATCTGCGCCTGCCGGGGCGTAAGCTGCATCTGGTTGACCCGGTTCAGGCATTCCCGAATCGAGACGCTGGTCAGATCCTTGAGTCGGTATTGCCCCAGGCGCACCGCCAGGGCTTCGGGCTTGAGGCGATCGCCCCCACATACCTCGCAGGGCTGGTCTACCAAATATTGCTCCAGCTTTTGCTTGAACTGTTCCGACGTAGACTCTCGATACTGGCGATCGAGCATGGGCAGCACGCCCTCATACTTGCGGTAATAGCCCTTCGTGTCGCGGTAGCGCGAGTCAGATTCGATGTAGATTTTCTCGTCGCTGCCATGCAAAACGACGTGCTGCTGGTCGGGGGTCAGCTTTTCCCACGGGGTCTGAATCTCAAAGCCAAAGGCCTGCCCGACGCTGTAGAGCAGCGAGAAATAGTAGGTGTTGTCGCGCTCTGACCAAGGGGCGATCGCCGCATACACAGGCAGGCTTGGGTCAGGAACGACCAGCTCTGCCGAAAACGTCCGCAGCGACCCCAGCCCGTGGCAGTGGGGGCAGGCTCCGTAGGGCGAGTTGAAAGAAAACAGGCGGGGCGACAGTTCCTCCATCACCGCGCCATGTTCAGGACAGGCGAAGTTTTCGGAAAACAGCAGCTCTAGCTGGTTTTTGGGCGAGTCTTCTTCAGCATCAACCCCATAGCGACCCGCAGGCTCCGCCGCCATCCCCGGCAGCACAGGCAGTTGCAGGTCAGGATTGGTGGGAAACTGCACCACGTTCTCCACTTCCGGCAGCGTCGCGTCGATGATGGCAATACCCTCCGACCGCTTTAGGCAAGTAGAAAGCGAGTCCACCAGGCGCTCCTGGATGTTGTCTTTTTTAATCAGGCGATCGACGACTATTTCAATGTTGTGAAACTGGTTTTTATCGAGTTCGATGTTGTCGCTCAGTTCGCGCACCTCGCCATCGACGCGAACCCGCACAAAGCCCTCCGCCGCCAGCCCCGACAGCAGCTTTTTGTGCGTCCCCTTTTTGCCGCGCACCACGGGCGCAAGAATCTGAAACTTGGTGCGATCGGGCAGGGTCATCACCTGATCGACCATTTGGTCAATGGTTTGTGGGGCGATGGAGCGATCGCACTGGGGACAATGCGGCTCCCCGGCTCGTCCGTAGAGCAGCCGCAGATAGTCATAAATTTCGGTGACCGTGCCGACAGTAGAACGCGGGTTGTGGGAAGTCGATTTCTGGTCGATGGAAATGGCGGGGCTGAGTCCCTCGATCGCGTCCACATCGGGCTTATCGACCTGGCCGAGAAACTGGCGGGCGTAGGCGCTGAGCGACTCCACGTAGCGGCGCTGCCCCTCAGCAAAAATCGTGTCAAACGCCAGCGACGACTTGCCCGACCCCGACACCCCCGTAAACACGATCAGGCGATCGCGCGGCAAGTCCAGATCCACATTTTTCAAATTGTGCTGGCGGGCACCGCGAATACGAATCGTGTTTTGAGGATTAGCAGCCGAGCCGGGTTGGGCGAGTTCCGAAGCGATCCCTTCGCGAATCGCTGTCAGTTTGCCCGATTCAGACAGATCTGGAGGAGACAGAGCGTGCCCATTCGCAGACTCGCCCGACGAATCGACTTTTTTCCGGCGCTTGGCAGTGTCGGCACGTTGAGGCATAGGGGCTGGGGCTGGCAGGCGAAACCATTGGCGAAACCATTCTTAACATTCTACCGCTCTTGTCCAGGCGCACGGCTGCATCTTCAAAGCGATTCAGCAAATTTGCAAAGAATGATTCGCAACGCTTGTCCATCCTAGCGCGATCGCCCAAATTAGTACATCAGTCTCATAAACAGCAGCGATGTCCAAAACCCTCGCCACCATAAGACCCTTGCCATAAGATTTGAACTAGCGCTCAACCCCAGATTCCACTGAGCGCTCAAGCGCTGCTACTCTCCACCCCAACCCCTATGGCTGACTATAACTTTGTGACGCTGTGGCAATTTGCGGCTCCGATCGAGCGAGTGTGGAACGCTCTCATCCAAACGAAGGATTGGCCGACCTGGTGGCAAGCAGTGCAGTCTGTCGAAGACCTAGAACTTGATGACCTTGGGGGAATCGGACAGGTCAGCCGATTCGTTTGGAAAATGCCCCTTGGCTACACGCTCGCGTTTGATACGCAAGTCGTGCAATTGCAGCCACCAACCCTGATGGAGGCAATCGCAAAGGGTGACGTAGAGGGGCGTGGGTTATGGGAATTGTCGCCCATGCCTGAAGGCTGTCAGGTGCGATATACCTGGACAGTCCGCACCTCCGGGCGGTGGATGAACTGGGCGGCCCGCCTGGCCAGGCCCCTGCTGGAATGGAACCACAATGCGGTGATGAACCAGGGCGGCAGGGGACTGGCCAATCATCTGGGCATTCGCCTGATTGCCACAGAATCGAGTACTGGCGAAAGCGTCGCAGAACAATAGCTCCCACAATATAGCTCCCACAATATAGCTCCCACAATACTGAGCGTTCAACTCAGCCAAAACGAGAATTGTGACTATAGCTCCGGCGCTTTTACGACGGGCAGCAGCACCCGCGACGGCGCATCCGCTGCGCCAGAATACACCGACACCGTAATCACCCGTGCATCGATCAGCTGGCTATCGGCCGGGAGCGTGCCGCCGCCCGCATTCACCGGATAGGCCGGCGAACTGGCCCCGCTGAGGCTGAGGCGCAGAGCGCTGCCCCTGGGAAGCTGGATGCAGGTCGGCTGGAGGGCGATCGCATAGCGCGGCGCGGGCTGGGCCGGATAATGCGTGCCAATTCGCAAATAGCCCTGCGTAATTTGCAGCACCGTGCCATTGGGCTTCACTTCCGACAGCACCGCACCCAGGTCAAAGCTAAACGTATCGGCGTTGCAGCACACATCTACCAAAATTTCCCCGGCGATCAGCAGGTCGTCGGTGAGCGGCTCGCTGGTATAGGTGAGAACATCCGTGCGGCTGTCTAGCACTGCCCGATCCACTGGGCCCGGCGGCACCGTGGCGTGGCCTCCCAGCGCGGGCACGGGTCGCCAGGGATCATGCACAAAGCTGTCGGGTACGGCAGCAGAAACAGCGGCATCTGCGGACTCTGACCCGGCGGGCTGGAGTGTTAGTCGCCCATGCCCATCGCCCATCGCCGCCAGTCCGTCGCTGGCCAGCCAGAGCGGGGTTTTGGGGGGATTGGGAAACGCGCCGAGCGATCGCCACTGGTTGCTGCCCAAATCAAACAAATGGACAGGCGACTCGTACATTAGCTCCGAGTCAATGCCCTTCAAAAACTGGTTAAACCAGCGGATCTGCACCCGGTCAATGGGCGAACTCGCCGCCGGGCCATAGTCCACGCTGCCCACGCGCCGCCCCCAAGGCAGGTGCGCCCAGGGCCCTACCCAGAGATGCTGAAGATAGCTGCTGCGGGCTGCCATCGAGCGATAGAGCCGCAGCGTGCCCCGCAGGTGCGGATCAAACCAGCCGCCGATGTGCAGCATGGGCAGATCCACCTCACCCCAATAGGTCTTGGGTGAGAGCCGTCGCCAATAGTCGGCCGTGGGGTCAGGGTTGCTCAGCCAGTCGTGATAGAAAGAGTCGGGCGCAAGTCGCTCCAGCAACTCTGAGCGGGGGCAGACGGGATCGACCTTAAACGGCGCATGAGCCACGGCATACAGCGCTTCATAAGCTTCCGTGTCGCCCTGACGACGAGCCGTTTCGCTGGCCAGTTGCAGCGCCCAACTCAGATTGTTTTGATAGCAAAACGCGCCGCCTTCATAGGCCCAGTCGGCGTAGAGATCAAAGGCGACCATGCTGGGGCAGATGGTTCGCAGAGCCGCAGGCTGGGCGATCGCCGCGTAGAGCTGGGTCATGCCCTGATAGGAAAAGCCATACATCCCCACCTGGCCCGTGCTGCCCGGAAGCTGGGAAGCCCATTCCACCGTGTCGGCTCCGTCCTCGATTTCGTGGGCAAACAGGTGAAACTCGCCCTCCGACGTGCCCCGCCCGCGCACATCCTGGATCACCACGATATAGCCATGCGCCGCATACCAGGCGGGATGGGCATAGACCACCGTGGAGGCGATCGCCCGTCCATAGGGCTGGCGCATCAGCAGCACCGGAAACGGCCCCTCTGCATCGGGATAATAGACATCCGCATCCAGCCGCACCCGATCGCGGGTGTACATTGACGCGGTTTTCTTGGGCAGCACGGGCAACATGGCGAAATCGTGGGGAGAAGGGGGCAACATGAGTAGGGAGCAATTGGAGGACGACATCAGGAACCCTCAATAACTGGATAGGAGGCTTTAGCTTGACCTCAAGCTAGCTTCACACCCTGTCAACTGGGGGAAAACGCGGAGTGCCTTACAAAAAATTTCCAGAATTGTAAGGAATTTCCAGAGCCAACCCTGAATCTTGTTAATATCATGAGCGCCGTTGGAAATCCTGCATAAGGACTTGCATAGGTCTGTATTGGTTTCGCATAGAGAGTTTCGCATAGAGAGTTTCGCATAGAGAGTTTCGCATAGAGAGTTGTATAGCTACAACTAAGCAACGAATAGACATGAATAGCCACAAGTAGGCGATACATAGCGCAACTGGTATCGACACAGACATATACGGGCGATTTCAACGTCCATATATCGTCCACATATATCGCTACTGGCTTATCGCAGTTGGAACCCGGACTCGGACTGAATCTCACTCAGATGCGACCCCTGCCTCTGAATCTAGAAACTGCCAACCCATATTCCCGAACGTCAATTCCACTGAGTTTCGGTTACAGGTTGCAGTCACCGAGTTTTGATCGAATTCCTAATCTGTTCTGAAGCAAGCGCTCAAGCTAATTACGAGTTAATTACAAGGATGTTCCTATGAGAAATCGACGATTTCAATATAAGCGGCTAGGCCTGCTGCTGGCGCTGTCTACTGGGCTGAGTTGGGTGTCGCTGGGGCTACCGCTTCAGCGGGCCCTGGCAAACGACTGGATTCTCTACCAAGAAGGCAACCTGCAAGCGCTGGTGGGGACGCACACCTTCGCAGGCACAGCAGGGCAGACCGTGGCGATCGCCCTCCGCGTCAGTGGATTTACAGGCGCAGTAACGCTGATCGCCCCCAACGGCGACGAAATCGCCAGCAATGAATATTACGGGCGCTCTGGCGTTCCCACGATTGTAACCACTTTGCCCAGCAGCGGCGCGTACAAAATCCTGGCGCGATCGCCCTATGGACAGGCAGGCGCATACACCGTCAACGTGCGAATCGCTACGGCCTATGACCTGGCCTTTTCGCGGGGCATCCAGCTCAACCAGCAGGGCGACTATGCCGGGGCGATCGCCGCCTTTAACGAAGCCATCCGTGCCGACCCGCAAAATCCCGATGCCTATGTGGAACTCGGCGACTTGCTCTATGCCGAAGCAATACGGCTGAAGCCGGAGGAGGCTCGTAGCATCGTGTCTGCCTACGAACGAGCCGCCGCCGCCTACGAACGGCAGGGCAACTCGGAGATGGCGCAAGCGCTGCGCGACCAGATTGCCGGGATTCAGGCAGAAGCGGGTCTGCTTGCGCCCGAACCTGTTTCTGGGCAGAGCATTCGATAACCCGACGGAAACCGCTGGAGACTCTTTACAGTTCTTCTGTGCAAGCGTTTCTGCAAGCGTTTCTGGCTTTACTCAATAGAGCTATGAATTCCCCAAACCGCCAACGGCCGCCTCTGCGCGGTCTCTTTGTGCGGTTTTTTTCATAGCTATGGCTGCTTCATCACCCCATCTTTATCCCCCTCTTGAAAGCCCCCGGTTGGGGTGTATCCGGCAGAACTTACCGTTTCTGATACTTTCTGAGAGTATCTTTAGCAGCTTGGCACTGGGCGCGGTGTCCAAGCTAAAAGGGCTTGCCTGTCCTCAGGCGATTGTTTCTAGCAACCCGCATTTCAGCAGAGCCAATCCTATCGGTGACCTTCGATGATGCGACTCCAGCGATTTTTCCCAACGTTTTGCCTTGCGCTCTGCTCCACAGCGGCATCGTTACTGCTGTTTAGCCCAGCGGCGATTCCCGCAGAGATCGCTCCGCGAATCACCCAAACTGCGCTATCCCAGCCCAGCCCGATTCTCGCCGAAACGGTGCTGAGTCAGACGACTCCCGATGGGGTGCAGGATGTGTTGGCAGAAGACTTGAATGTGCGGATCGACGGTTCGCCCACCATGCTGCCTATCAACCGCGCCCTCAAGAAATATTACGAGCAGGAAGTCGCAGGCAGCGAAGTCACCATCGACGCGAGCGGCACCGAGGCCGCCATCGAGAAACTGCTGGAGGGTGAAATTGACCTAGCGGCGATCGCCCGTCCGCTGACCCGCACCGAAAAGCTCCAGGGCTTGAAGGAAATTCCCATCAGCCTGGAAAAGATCGCCGTCATCGTCGGCAAAAACAATCCCTTCGACGGCGTGCTGACCGTCGAGCAATTTGCCCAAATCTTCCGGGGCGAAATCACCGACTGGTCAGAGGTGGGCGGCGAACCGGGGCCCATCCGCTTTATCGATCGCCCGCTGGATAGCGACACTCGCCGTGCGCTGGGCAAATACGGCATTTTGCAAAACACCGAAGTCGCGCTGGGCGACAACGTGGTGCGCCTGGAAAAAGACGACACCGCCGAGGTGATTCGCCTGCTGGGGAAAGACGGCATCAGCTATGCGATCGCCAGTCAGATTGCCAGCCAGACCAAAGCCCGCCCGGTGAAAATCGGTGTGCTGCAAGAAACCCTGCCCGAAGACACGATTTATCCTTACACCGTGCCCCGTGGCTATGCCTATCGTGACGGCAGCGCGGCGATCGCTTCGTTTCTGGGACTGGCTCAGGGTGAAACCGGGCAGTCGGCGATCGCAGCGGCCAAGCTAGAGGAAGCAAAGGCGATCGCCACGGGTCGGGTCGCTAAGAAAGTGGCAGAACCCGTCGTCGAAACCGTCACCCAAGTTGCTGATGATGCCGTCGTTGCCGAGCGGCGCGGGATTCCGGGCTGGCTGTGGCTATTGCTGCCCTTGGCGCTGCTGGCGCTGGCGGCTCGCTGGCTGGGCGGCTGGCTCGCCAAGCGCGGCCCAGTCGTCAAAGACGTGCAGCAGTCGTCGATGGTGCCACCGCCCGCGCCCAAGGTAGAGCCAAAAGTAACGGAACCTGTCGTCACTGAGTCGGCAGCAGAACCCGTCGCGCCACCGCAGCCCGTGATGCAACCCGTTGAACCCGTCGTCACGCCTCGCGTGGTGGACGTGCCCACGCTCTTCGTCCAGGCCTCCAAGCTGGTGGAAAGTGGCCGCTATGCCGAAGCGCTGCCCTACTTGGATGAAGTCGTCGAAGTGGAATCTAACGACGCGCTGATCTGGCTAAATCGTGGACTGGCGCTGTCCGGGCTGGGCCGCCACGAGCCTGCCATTGAAAGCTTTGACCGGGCGATCGCCCTCCAACCCGACCTCACCGAAGCCTGGATTGGCAAGGGCGAAACCTACGTGCTGCTGGGCCGCGAAGCCGATGCCAGGACTGCCTTTAACAAAGTAGTGGAACTGCGCCCGACTTTTGTGCGCCCTGGCTACACGGCCGTTCCCATCGTCACGCCAGAGCCAGAGGTAATCGTGCCCGCGCCTGTGGAACCGCCCGCAGTGACGGAACCCGAAATTGTGGAACTGGTCAGCACAGAAGAGGTGATTGAGCTAACCCAGCAGCCCGTTCCCGAAGCGCCCATAGCCGATTCGTTTGAAGCACTGAAGGAATCAGTCGAGGAAGCCGTTGCGCCTATTGTGGAATCGGTTGTGGAACCCGTAGCAGAAGTGGTTGAGCAAGCCGCTGAAACCGTAACTGAAACGGTAGCGGAACCTGTGGCGGAATTCGTTGAGGAGGCGATCGCCCCTGCCATCGAAACCATAACAGGCACAGTAACCGAACTCGTAACTGAACCCGTTACGGAACCCGTTACGGAACCCGTTACAGAACTGATCGCAGAAACTATCGAACCAGCGATTCGCGAAGTGATCCCCCCGGAAATCGCACTGCCGCCGGAACCCTTCACAGAACCATCCCCCGTCACAACAGACGGAACGCTCAAGCAAGCCTTTTTGGATGCGCTCATGCACGAGCGGGGCAAGACGCTCGACACGGCAGAACCCTGGGACAAATACATGGCGCTGTCGTATGTGGTGCGCGATCGCCTATTGACGCTGCGAACGCCAGAAACCGATTGGGCCACCCTGGGCGATCGCCTGGTGATCGAGCTTTCCGCAGAATATCTCCCTGGGCCCCACCTGGCAAATAACCTGCTGGCAATGGGACTGACACCCGAAGCACAAACCTCGCTGGCAGAACTGGGCATTACGCTGCACGACCTGATTGCCCTAGAAGAAGAACCCGGACTGGGCCGCGGCGGGCTGGGACGGTTGATGATTTGCTATCTTGAATCCCTCGCAACGGCCACCATTCCGGCGATCGGCTACGGCATCCGCTACGAGTTCGGCATTTTCGACCAAGACTTTAGCGACGGCTGGCAGGTCGAGGTCGTAGACGACTGGCTCAAGAACGGCAACCCCTGGGAAATCGAGCGCCCCGAAGCAGCCGTCAACGTGCTGTTTGGCGGCCGCAGCGAAGCCTATATAGATGCCGACGGGCGCTATCGAATGCGCTGGGTGCCCGATGAGGCGATTCGCGCGATTCCCTACGACACGCTGATTCCGGGCTATCGCTCTGGCGCGGCCAGCCTGCTGCGCCTGTGGAAAGCAGAAACCGATGCCAACCTGTCGAAGGTGCTGTATCCCAGCGACATGGAGGAATATGGCAAGGAAGTGCGGCTGCGGCAGCAGTTCTTCTTTGTGTCAGCCTCCCTACAGGACACAATTCGCCGACATCTAGAGTCGGGCGGCAGCATCGACACCTTACCAGCGCGGTTGACGATGCAAATCAACGACACCGACCCGATCATCGCCATTCCCGAACTAATGCGCCTGCTGATAGACGGGCACGGGCTGGAGTGGGATCAGGCCTGGGATATCACCTGCAAAACCTTTGCCTACACCAACCACAGCCTGTTGCCGGAGGCGCTGGACTCCAACCACTACTCGCTGCCAACCGTGCAAAAGCTGTTCCCGCGCCACTTTGAGATTTTGCTCGACCTCAACTGCCGATTTCTGGGCACAGTGCGCGAACAGTATCCCGGCGACGAGGGTAAGGTGATTCGCCTGTCGCTGGTGGATGAGGCGGGCGAAAAGCACTTCCGTCTGGTCAATCTGGCCCTGCTGAGCAGCTATGCCGTCAACGGCGTGTCAGCACAGCACACCGACCTGCTGAAGCAGAAGTTTGCCGATTTTGCTGAACTGATGCCGCAGAAATTTAGCAACCAGACCAACGGGATATCGCCGCGCCGCTTCCTGTTGCTGAGCAATCCGCCCCTGGCTGATCTGCTGACCCAAAAGCTAAGCAGCGGCTGGGTAACACATCTGGAAATGATCAAGGATTTAGAACCCTATGCGGAGGATGCTGAGTTCCGGGCACAGTGGCGACAAGCAAAGCTGACGGCAAAACAAGCCCTGGCGGAGCTAATTCAGCAGCAGTGGGGGCTATCGGTGAACCCGCTGAGCCTGTTTGACCTGCAAGCAAACGAAATCCACGAGCATAAGCGCCAGCACCTCAACCTGCTGCATGTGGTGACGCTCTACAACCGGATCAAGGCAAATCCGGGTGCCGCCTTCACGCCGCGCACCGTGCTATTTGCAGGCAAAGCAGCGCCAGACTACGCAACGGCCAAACTGATGATCAAGCTGATCAACGCAGTTGCCGAAACGGTGAATGGAGATGCCGAAGTGGGCGATCGCCTCAAGGTAGCCTTCATCAAAGACTTCACCATCAAAAACAGCCAGGTGATTTTCCCAGCGGCCGATGTGGCGGAATACATCGCCACGGCGGGCACCGAAGCCTCCGCCACGGGCAACCTGATCGCCGCCCTCAACGGCGGCCTGCTGCTGGGCACACTGGACGGCTCCAACCTGGAACTGGCAGATGCCGTCGGCGCCGAAAATAGCTTCCTGTTTGGGCGCACGGCGGCCGAGTCGCTGCCGCTCTACGAAGGCGATCACAACCGCTATCACCTTTACGAGTCGCTACCGGAGCTAAAGCAGGCCATTGACCAGATTGCGTCGGGAGCCTTCTCCCACGGGGATGGCGGACTGTTCCGCCCGCTGCTGGATCGGCTACTCTACAGCGACCCCTACGGTGTGCTGGCAGACTATGCCGCCTACGTGGCCGCTCAAGATCGAGTTGCCGCTGCCTACGGCGATGTCGAGGGCTGGACCCGCAAATCTATCCTGACAGCGGCGCGGGCGGGCTACTTTTCGAGCGATCGCGCAGTTTACGGCTATAGCCAGACCATCTGGAACATTGCCACCAGTCAACTGCAATCCTCGATGTCGCTCCCTGGCTAGTTCTTGTCAGCGGGGGGCAGGTTTAACCGTCGGGTGTGAAACAAATGTCAGAGACGCTGCGTGAACTGGAAGATTCTTCCTAAATTTACGCAGCGTCTATGAACTTTACACTCAGTTCGTAAACCCGTATAATCCACGCTTGAAAAAGGAAAAGCTATCGTTTCGATTTCATCACTTTTTGATGACTTCAGGCAGCATTGCCCGTTGGCATTTTTGAATGAATTCAAGCTGTTTCTGTTTTAGTACAAGAGGTTAATAATGGTGGGTACTGTCGTCGCCGAACTGGATGTTCACAGTCAGCGGAACTGCTATTTTTTCACGCCTGAGCAAATGGAGAAGCTGCAAAAGGAAGTTGCCGTCTCCACTGTTTTAGAGCCGGGTGTTTACACACTGAAAATCAAGAGTGGAACCTTTAGCTATCGGGGGCTGAGCGGGCACTCTGGCGAGCCTCTGGTGCTGCTGTGGATTTATGGTGGCCCGTTCACCAATCGAGACACGGGAGTTTCTGTGGGCGCGACTTGGGTCTCACTCAATGGCTACGAAGATGCTGTGACGCTAGAGGTCAAAGGGCAGACAACGGTGTCTGCTTTCTTTTTTGACACCTATCTAGAAGACAACAGTGGTGAACTTTTTTTAACCGTGGCCAAGCACTAGGTTTTTGAGTGTTGCTCATGTCTGTTGTGCTGTTTTCTGAGCGCTGATTTTCGGTCAACTTGCTGAGCAAAGCTGAGCAAAGCTAAGCAAGACTGTAGCGAGTGGTACGACCCGTAGCCCTGTCAGCACAACGCGCAGTTCCAACGGTTGTTTCCTGTGTTTCCTGATAGTTTTCCAATGTTTACTCTGGTTGATTAATCATGCGCTTAAAATCTTCGGTCCTTCGACTATCGGCTACGGTGTTGACGCTAGCTGCCGCCACAGATGCGATCGCCGCATCGCTAAATCGCCGCCCCACGCTGATTTCCCAGGTCATTGCCCAGGCTCCCCGCTTTACCCTGCCTGACTCGCTTGCCGCAGACACCGTGGTTCGCGTGGATGGGTCCAGCAGTATGCGCGTGCCTAATGAGGCGCTGAAGGGCCGCTTTGAGGGCAAATACAGCGGCGCTAGGGTAGAACTGGCTGAAAGTGGCAGCATTCCTGCGCTGGAGGCACTTGACGCAGGCAACATCGACATTGCCGCCATTGGTCGCCCCCTCACCGAAGCAGACCGGGCCAAGGGCTTCCGAGAAGAAAAGCTGGATCGCGAAAAGATCGCTGTTATCGTCGGCCCCAATAGCGCCTTTGACGGCGACCTGACCTTCGAGCAATTCGCTCGGATGTTTAAGGGCGAAATCACCAACTGGTCGGAAGTGGGTGGCCCCAATTTGCCGATTAAGTTTGTGGATCGCCCGGACTCCAGCGACACCCGCCTTGCGCTAAGTACCTACGAGGTGTTTCAAGAGGTGTTTGCTGGTGCGCCGATCGCAGTCGGGGCAAACGGCGTGCAGGTGGCAGAAGACACCACTGAAGCCGTGACAGCAGAACTGGGCGAAAACGGCATCAGCTATGCGATCGCCGACCAGGCCATCGGCAACAGCGCCGTCAAGATTGTGCCCATGCACAAGACCCTGCCCGACGACCCCCGCTATCCCTACTCCCAGCCCCGCGCCTACGTTTATAAAGATCTAAACCCCGGCAGCGAAGCGTTGCTGGGCTTTGCCACCACTGCACCGGGTCAGGAAGTGTTTGCAGCGGCCAGCCCTGCGGCCTCGCCGTCCCCCAGCCCCGTTGCCGAATCACCGACCCCCACACCCACGCCGACTCCTACGGAAACCGTTGCCGCTGCCCCAGCAGAAACCGCGCCGGCCCGAGGCGGCTTCCCCTGGTGGCTGTTGCCGCTGCTAGCGGCCGCTGGCGGTCTGCTGTGGTGGCTAACTCGTCCCAAAGCGGCTCCTGCGCCCGTGGTGGCTGCGCCGCCCGTGCCCCTGCCTCCCCCGGTGCGCCCCAGCAGCCGCATCGTGCTAACGCCCTACAACTGTAGGGATGCTTACGCCTATTGGGAACTGACGGATGACCAGAAGGCTGACCTAAAGCGGCGCGGCGGTCGTGATCTGAAGCTGAAGCTGATGGATGTGACCGACATCGACCTGAGTCGTCAGGAACCCCACAGCGTCCAAATGTTCGACGTGGCAGACACTGACCAGGATCGCCACCTGCCCATCGCCGTAGACGACCGCGATTACCTGGTGGAAGTGGGCTACACGACTGCTGATGGCACCTGGCTGCCAGCCGTGCGCTCAGAGCATGTGCGTGTGCCTGCTTGCCCAGTAGAAGCGGCAGACCTTGCACCTGTGGTGGCAACCCCCGAAACCCGTGAGGTTATTCAGGCAGCCCGTGTCCCTGGGGCAGCGGTGCTGGGCGGGGCTGCGGCCGCAGGGACAGCCTTGGTGGGTCTGGCGGGCAAAGATAAGACTGGACGCATTGTGCTAACGCCCCGCGATTCTAAAACTGCCTATGCCTATTGGGAAGTGCCCGATGATTTAAAAGCCGACCTAAAGGCGAAGGGGGGGCGCGACTTTAAGCTGAAGCTGTATGACGTGACCAACATTGACCTGGATCAGCAGTCGGCCCACGATGTCAAGACCTACGATGTCTCGGAGGTAGACCAGGACTATCATGTGGCGATCGCCACTCCCGACCGCGACTATCTCGCCGAGGTTGGCTATACCACTGCCGATGGCACCTGGCTTCCGGCTGCTCGGTCAGAGCATGTGCGCGTTCCTTCGGTGTTTGCGGATGCGGCTCCGGCAGCGGGTGCGGTGCTGGGGGGCGTGGCGGCCGGTGGTGCGGCGATCGCCGGGTTAGCCCAGCCAACCTACACCTCCGTTGCCGACCTGAAGGTCGATAGCAAGGCAAACTGCCTCCTGCTGAGCGATCCCGACATCAGCCGGATTCAAAACGACATCGCGGTCAAGGCAGATCTAGAACCTGGCAAGTATGCCATCCGCATTAAGGAGGGAGCCTTTGACTATAGGGGCGAAGCGGGCCATCCCGGCGAACCGTGGGTCATCCTGTGGATCTACGACGGCAAGGTGATTAACCAGAAGACGGGCGTTCCTGTTGGCGCAACGTGGTCTACGCTGAACGGCTACGACGATGTGCTGTATCTGGAAGTGCTAGAAGCTGCTAAGCTGAATGCCTTCTTTGTGGATACGCACCTGGATGACAATGAGGGCGTTGTCAAAGTGGTTGTAACCAAGGAGTAGCGCGGGTTCGCATTTCATTCACCTGTTTTCATTCACCTGTTTTCAGAGCGACATCGCAAGCGGCATGGGACGGCTCAGTTTTCCTGTGCCGCTTGTCTTTGTCAGTCCTCCCTAAAATCCTCGTCCCTACAAATCTGCGGGTCTTCTGCGGGTCTTCTGCCTGTCTATAGTCGCCCCGTCACAGACAGTCCACCCACCACCACCGACGGCGTATAGCAAGAGCCATTCCATTCGGCATCGCCGCCCAATTCGATCAGGTTTCGCAGCGCCGTGTAGACATTCCCCGCGACCATTGTGTCTTTGACGCGGCCCACCACCTCGCCATGCCGCACTCGATAGCCCAGATCGACGTTAATTGAAAATTCGCCCGAAATACCTGCGCCGCCGCCCAGCATTTGATCCACGATAATGCCATCTTCCATAAGCGCCAGCAGGCTTTCTAGCGGCTTAAAGCCCGGTTCGACAATCAGATTGAACAGGCCTGGCGTGGGATAGCTGCCCAAACCCGGCCGAAAGCCGTTGCCCGTGGTGCCGCTGCTGAGGGCGCGGCCAATGGTGCGGTCGGTATAAAACAGTTGCAGCACACCTTCTTTGACAAAGGTGATGGGCTGCGTGGGGCTGCCTTCATCGTCGAAGGGACAGCTAAAGGGGCCGATGTCGGGATGCTGCGACAGCGTGAGGCGCGAGTCCATGACGGGTTCGCCGAGGCGATCGCTCCAGGGCGAGGCCCGCTCAATCACCTGCTTGCCGTTCATGGCCGATTGCACCGTGCCCCACAACATATCTGCGGCTTTGGAGGTAAATAGCACAGGCACTTTGCCCACGGGTGGCGCGGTGTTGCGTTGCGCCCAGTCAAGCCGCTGTAAAATTTGCTGAGCAAGAGCAACTGGGTCAAGAATACCGCGCTCGGTCTGTCCATCTGCCACGCTGAGAAAATCTTCGCCGCGAATCCATTCTGCCGCCATATAGCAACTCAGGGTGGTGTCGGTGTAGCCGCAGTCCAGCCCGTTGGAGTTGATCAGCCGCGTCGTTTCGATGTCGCATTCCCAATCTGCGGTGCAGAGCGCTTCGGGATATTGCTCGCGCACTAGGGCGATCGCCTCTCGTCCCCACTCCACCAGTTGCTCAACGGGCACACCCACTCCCACATCGGGATACTGCTTGGTATTGGCCGGAGCCAGTTCGATGATTTCCGGCTCGCTGAGTTGACTGAGGGCGATCGCCCGCTCCACCAGCACCGACGCATCCACCGGTCCATAGGCCACCGCCAACCCCGGCCGCCCATCCCGCCACAGCCGCAGCGCAATTCCCTCCGCTTGAGAGGTTTCCAACTGCTTCAGCCGATTTGCCTCAAAAAACACCGGCCGCGATAGCGACTGCGACTCGTACACCTCCGCTGCCTCGGCCCCAGACCGCAGCGCCAATTCCAACAGTTGTTCTGCTAGGGATAGGGGTGAGGATGGACGAGGAGCCATAGGCAAGGATGGGGAACGTAATGATAGAGCGATAGCGATAAGACAGAGCCGCAGGAAAGGCAGAGCGGGGATTTTGAGCCCTCCCTCAGCCCAACACCAACTCCGCCAACAGCCAAAAGCCCTTAAATTCCTCCGCCCGTGGATCGGTCTGCACGGCGATGAAATGAATGCCGTTGGCGTTGGCTTTTGCGGTTTCAAATTGAGTCGCTTCTTGCTGGAGTGTGGCGCTGGTCAGGGTTGCCAAAATCCAGGAATCGCTGCCGCCGGTTTCCAAAAGCAACTGGGGCGGCTTGGATTCAGCCAAGTATTTCACGTAGGCAAGTTCTAGCCCCGATAGCCAGGCCGCAAGGGGCAAAGCGCGGCTAGAAAACAGCAACAGACCCGGAACAGGCACATCGGGGGCAAGACCTGCCAGCGCCAGCGGAAACGATTCCCCAAAGTCAATTGCCCACTCGCTCAGGTCGTTAAACGCAGCCGCCTCTAGCGTCACAAACGCCCACTTTTCGCCAATCAGGGCATCCGGCAAGGGCTGGGGCGTGGGGTTTGGCAACAGCACCGAGGGGTTGCCTCCGGCCTGGTAGTTCGGCATGGCTGGATAGACACTGGCCAGGCGCTCATCAATCCAGCGGCTGAGGGCGAGGGTTCGGCGGCTGGCGTAGGCAGGAATACCAGCCTCTTCGCAGGCCTTGGTAATCATGTTCGACATTTGCCGCCGAAAGAAGCGGATCTTGTCAGGGGGGGCAGGGGCCTGGGCGATCGCCGCTTCGACCGATTCCCGCAGTTTGACCGAGTTGACTTCGGTGTTGCTCAAAAAGGTGGAATAGCGAAATAGCCCGTCAACGGACTGGTTCACGTCCAGGGGGCTTTCGCAGATCAAAACTTCCCATAGCTTCTTGCCCTTCTCATCCAAAACCGGACGAGAATAGAAATCTAGCTCCCAGATGGTTGGCATTCCCGGTCTTCTAACGTGCGTCTCTGCACTTGATCATACGGGACGGTGGATCATTAGCGGTTTTGGATTTTAGATTGGGGATTTTGGATTGAGAATTCCTGGGGTTTGGATTGAAAAACGCAGCGGGAAGATGAAGAAACAATGCTGGGGATAAGACAACTGCTGGCGTGGCTGCTGATGTTGGGGTTGTGTTTTGGAAACGGTGCAGGGGCGATCGCAGCGCCCGTGTTTTGCCGGGTGGTGGATGGGCATTCGGTGTGTGTGCTGAGCCTCCAGCGCAGCGCCAAGAACTTTTGGGAATATCGTGCAGCCGTGAGCGTAGACGGCGCAGTGCGTCCGGTGGAGGTGTATGACTGTCGCGATCGCAGCGCGTCTCAGAATGAGAATCGCCTCCGGCACAGGGCAGACGGCAAAACGGTTCCCTTTTCCAAAGATATTGCAGGGGCGATCGTCTGTCGCATATATCGGCGCTCGCCCAGCTATTAAAAGCAACCCCAACGAACGCAACACCCAGAGATGCCAATCCGTCTTCAACCTAATTGACTGACAAAACCTGGGCACTAGGCGGTTGAAACCGCTGCTCCATCCACGAAGTCGGCCTTCGCCGACGCTCTACCCTGACCCAAAACCCGCGTAGGCGGGTTTCGCCTCTGTAGGCGCGGCTTCCAGCCGCCAGCGGTCAATGTTTCGTCAGATTTTGTTAGTCAACGAGGTCTTCAGCAGCGCCTAATCCGCCCTAATCCGCGATTGTCTGCAAACTCTGATCCGCAACATGCCGCGCTAAGATCGCCTGCAAATGTTCCACCACTGCGTCCGTCTGTTCAATCATGGCCAGGTGTCCACAGTCGGGAAGCTGAACCACGTTCTGTCCACACTGCTGAAATAAATGGTGAAAGCTGGCCAAATGCAGGACGTATTGCGGCTCCATCACCGTGTCGTTTTGTCCGGCAATGAAGTAGACCGGCTGCGACAGACGTGAGACAACCTGTGGCAGGCGATGCACCTCTGCTTCGGTCGTCGAGTCGAGCAGGGCACCTACGGCCGCCGCTGGGTCGGCACTCACCCAGTCGATCAGGCGCTGTCGTCCCCAAGCGCGATCAATCGGTCGGGCGACGTTCATATAGGTCATCATCAGATCCACCAAGGGCAGGTGGCAGAGCCAGCGGGGGCGTAACTTGACCAATTGCTGCCCGGCGGCTCGAAAGCGCTCAAATTCTTCTTTGAGATAAATGCCGCCGCCAGAATTGACACAGACCACGCCCTTTACCCGATCGGGCATTTGGTCTGCGGCCCACAGCGCAATGCTGCCCCCCAGCGAGTGCCCCACCAGCCAGACGTTGGAAATATCAAGGGTTTCGAGTAGCTGCTCTAGGTCGCGGGCATAGTCGCTGGGGGTGTAGCCAGGATACTTTTGCGGGGCGATCGCCCTGGCAGGTGATGAAACCGTTGCAGCGACCGGGCGGCCCATCACATTGCTGGATAACCCAGGTGTCGCTGACCGAGCCGCGCTGGCTGGGTAAGACGGAGAAGGGGCATTGGCGCTAGCCTGGCGAAGCGACATTGCCCGTCCTGGCTGCGAATCTCCAAACCCGCGCAGGTCGTAAGACAGGCAGGTATAATTCGGTGCAAGCCGCTGAATTACGGGTTGCCAATAGGCACGGCTTAGCAGCCAGCCGTGAATAAAAACCAGGGTAATGGGTGTTTGAGTAGGAGCAGTTCGCTCGTAGGCGTGGGGGGTGCCCAGGACATCGACGACGTTCATCATACTTCCATCCTATCCCCAGAGTGGGGCCGATGGGGAGTCTAGGTGAACACTTGGGTTCAGGGTCTAAGGGGTCGAGGGGTGAATAATGATATGGGGAGTGGGGTAATGGAATTGGAAACTCAGTAAGTTTACTGATTATTTTACCGATTAATGTTCAAAAATATTCTCATAATGCAGCAAATCTAGATTGACGAAGGTGGGGAGACACTGGAAGCAAGATTCTGCCAACGCCAACCGCTCTTCGCGCTGGAGCATTTCTGTTAGCTTTTGGCGGACGCTCAGCAAAAAGCGCACATCGTTGGCGGCATAGCGGAGTTGCTCCTCCGATAGGTTTAGCGCGTTGCCCCAGTCGGAGCTTTGGGCGGTTTTGTCGAGTTCCACCTGCTCTAGCTCCATCACCACCTCCTTGAGTCCGTGACGGGGGGCGTAGGTGCGGGCTAGCTTGCTGGCAATTTTGGTGCAAAAAACAGGGCGGACGGCAATGTTGAGATGATATTGAAACGCCGCCATGTCAAATCGAGCAAAGTGGAAGACTTTGGTGATTCGTGGCGCTTCGAGCAACTGCTGGAGGTTGGGCGCGTCGGTTTGCCCTCGTAAAATTCGCACCACAGACACGCGCCCCAGCGGATCGCAAAGCTGCACGACACAGAGGCGATCGCGCCAGGGCCGCAGCCCCATCGTCTCCGTATCAACGGCGATCGCCTCTACAGTCAAATACTCCGCCAGCGCCCCCGCCGACAGATCTTCATCAAACACCTGAAACTCGTCTAACGCCATGTTCCAAACCAGTTCCAGGAGCTATTTCAAATCCAGATATTTCGCCACATTTTGCATATCCTTGTCGCCCCGCCCGGAGCAGTTGATCACGATGCGGGGGCTGCCTTCCAACTGGGGACAGAGTTTGCTGAGATAGGCGATCGCATGGGCCGTCTCCAGCGCGGGAATAATGCCCTCCAGCCGCGACAGCAGTTGCAGCCCCTCCAGCGCCTCCGCATCCGTAATGCTGTAGTATTCCGCCCGACCGGAATCCTTCAAAAAGCTGTGTTCTGGCCCCACACCGGGATAGTCCAGCCCCGCGCTGATGGAATGCGGCTCGATCACCTGCCCGTCTTCATCTTGCAGCAGATAGCTCATCGCGCCGTGCAGCACGCCCACCCGCCCGCGAGTCAGCGTCGCCGCGTGCTTCTCCGAATCCAGCCCTTCGCCACCTGCCTCAATGCCAATCATCCGCACCGACGGCTCATTCACAAACTCGTGAAACAGCCCCATCGCGTTGGAGCCACCGCCCACGCAAGCCAGAAGAATATCGGGCAAACCGCCCCACTGTTCCTGCGCCTGCCGCCGCGTCTCCTGCCCAATAATCGCCTGAAAATCGCGCACAATCATCGGATACGGATGCGGCCCCGCCACCGAGCCAAGAATGTAGTGCGTCGTTTCCACATTCGTTACCCAGTCGCGGATCGCCTCCGAGGTCGCGTCCTTCAGCGTGCCCGTGCCAGCCGCCACCGGGCGCACCTCCGCCCCCATCAGCCGCATCCGAAACACATTCAGCGCCTGCCGCTCCATGTCATGCACCCCCATATAGATGATGCACGTCAGCCCAAACCGCGCACACACCGTCGCCGTCGCCACGCCATGCTGCCCTGCGCCCGTTTCGGCAATGATCCGCTGCTTGCCCATGCGCTTTGCCAGCAGCACTTGCCCCAGCGCGTTGTTAATCTTGTGTGCGCCCGTGTGGTTTAGGTCTTCGCGCTTCAGATAAATCTGGGGGCCGGTGCCATCAGGCCGGGCAAAGTGCGTCGTCAGCCGCTCCGCAAAATACAGCGGCGTGGCCCGTCCCACATAATCCTTGAGCAGCGCCTGAAACTCCGCCCGAAACTCCGGATCATCGCGATATTGATAAAACGCCGTCTCTAACTCACTCAGGGCAGGCATCAGCGTCTCTGGTACATATTTGCCGCCAAATTTGCCGTATCGGCCAAGCGCATCCGGCCGTTGAACTGAGGTTTGGTTAAGGGGGAGAGGAGTCAGAGTCACGACGGTAAACGGGTTTGAATACTTACAGCCCCCATTATCGGGCTACTGGCGCGAGATGGCTAGGGGTGCAAGCTTACGAAGCCACTGGCAAGACAGAGTAGCTCAAAAAAATAGGCTCTCCAACCATCGCAGACATAACCGCGAAATGAATGGAGAACCCAAATTTTTGGTTTTTCAGACCCTTAACTGAATGGCTGAGGAGTAGTCTGACCGACTCAACTAATGTCTATCAGTCTGCCTACACTACCAAGCTGATGGAGTAGTTGGTAGAAACTCCGGTATCCCTTGGAGCTACACGCGCAAAGTAAGTGCCTGCGGCCAAGCTGCGGGTAATTTGAGATAGGAACGTGGAGCTAAAATTGGTGTCTCTTGCCAAGATTTCGCCGCTGTCAATTAACCCGTTGCCATTAGTGTCCTGGATAAGCTGAATTTCGGTGTTAGCCGAAGTACCGTTGACACGAAACTGGAGGGTAGCAGGACTGGCAAGAGTAAACCTGTAAAAATCATCCGAATCTAGAAACCCAACATGCTCCCTTGCCGAAAAAGTGCCAGACAAAACACCAATGTCTCTGGCGGTAGATAGCGTGTTGCCTGGGTCGGCAGGGAGGGTGCCTCCGAAGGGTGTAGCCACTAGGTTTAACTCATAGAGAGTAGACTGACCAGAGTCTCGCGGTTCTACTTTGATGAAATAGGTTCCAGACGGAACATCCTGATTGATGCTGGACAAGAAAGTAGAACTGAAATTGGTGTCTGATGCCAGGATTTCGCCATTGTCAACTAAGCCGTTGTTGTTCAAGTCTCGAATCAGCTGAACTCGAGTATTAGTCGAGGTGGCTCTAGCACTGACTTGAAGGTTTGAAATATCGTTGAGGGTAATTTTGTAGAAATCAGCTTCGTCCAGCCTGCCGACATATTCTTTGGCGATGAATGTGCCGGAAAACACGCCCAAGTCTCTTGCTGTTGGGAGTGTGTTGCCAGGGTCGGATGGCAGGCCGCCAAAGGGTGTGGCCACTAGCTCAAGCTGATACTGAGTCGATGTGCTGGTGCTGGAAGGCGTAATCCGGAGGAAGTAGGTTCCCTGAGGCAAGTCTTCAGTGACTCTGGACAGAAAAGGAGCGCCAAAGTTAGTTCCAGAGGCAATAATTTCCCTGCTGTCGATCAGACCGTTGTTGTTCAGATCTCGAATTAACTCAACTCGCGTGTTGGCAGATATGCCAGTGACCCGCGCTTGGAGGTTGGCAACATCATTGAGCGTGAATCGATAAATGTCGGCGGGATCAGTAGTGCCAACAAACTCGGAGTTGGTGTAGGTACCAGCGAGAACACCAATGTCGCGGGCGGTGTCGAGGCGTTCGCCAGGTTCAGCGGGGCGGGCGGCGGCGGTGATTTTGTAGTTCACTTCACCCCGGATTCGCTGAATGCCGATGAAATAGGTTCCGGGTGGAAACTTGTCCCGAAAGGTGATGTTTCTGCGGCCTGTGTTGAAGCTGCGAATGATAGCACCACGAGCATCTCTAAGGGTGATGCGGGCGCTGCTGGCTCGGTTGGCGATGCGTCCGATGGAGAGGTCAAGTTCGCGAACCTCCCCTAGGGTAAATTTTGCGAAGTCAATGCGATCGCGCGAACCGACATATCCATTGATGCGCCGAGTGCCCAGTCTTCCGAGATTGCGGGCACCTCTGAGGGTGTTATCTTTGTTGCTAATTGACATGAATCTATGCAGTAAGTTGACAGGTCAAAAACTCAACGTGTTATTTGCTACATTGCTCTGCGATGGTTTCGTGGGCCATGTGCTTAAGATCCCTCACCTGACAGGGCAATAGCTAGAGCAATTACTGAAGCTTTGGCTTTTTTTCATGAGGATTTTGTGTAGATTCAGATTTATGCAGGCTCAGGGCGATCGCCCCCTCCGTATTCTCACTAAAATTCCTCCGTGGCAAAGTTAGAGATCTCGTCCGCTGATACAGCCCTAGTCCATGAAATTCCTGATCTTTCGCACACAGACCCTAACAGACGGTTATTTGGAATAGTCGATGACACGCACAAATCGTAAAAGTACTTCTCAATCCGAAGGGAAAGTTCAGCCAGAAAGAAAAACCGTCTGGCAGGAGTTTGGCGCGGGTGCCTCTGGCGACGCAGCGATGGAGCGCCCTACCCAAGAACTGCCGCCAAATCAGCAGCAAATCCGAGTGCAGGCTTCGCGCAAAGGCCGCGGCGGAAAAACCGTGACCGTGATCAGCGGCTTTCAGACAAAGCCAGACACATTGGCAGCACTGCTCAAAACGCTGAAAACGCAGTGTGGTGCAGGCGGCACGGTGAAAGATATGGAAATCGAGATTCAAGGAGATCATCGGGAAAAGATTGTGCAGGTGTTGGTGAAGTTGGGATATCGGGCGAAGGTGAGCGGGGGGTAGAGGAAGAAAAATGAAAAACGAAAAACGAAAAACGAAAAATGAAAAACGAAAAATGAAAAAAAGAAACGTCTTCGTTCTTCCCTCTTCCCTCTTCGTTCTTCCCTCTTCGTTCTTCCCTCTTCGTTCTTCCCTCTTCGTTCTTCCCTCTTCGTTCTTCCCCCTTCCCTCGCCCCGATTTGCCAGATTTGGAGTACTCTGGTTCGAGTGAATGCCCGGTTTTTCGTAAAGCGGGTTGGAGATTTTTCTGGTTTGTAGGATAAGCTCATGCGATCGCGAACCATTCGAGAAGGCTCTGTTGGATTACTAGTTCTGCTGGCGTTGGGCATATTCGGCAGTCTGCTGCTATGGCTGCGGGGGCTGAGCTTGGGGAATCGCAGCTACCGGGCGATCGTGGAGTTTCCAAACGTGGTGGGAATGGTGGAAGGCTCTCCCGTGCGCTATCGGGGCGTGATTGTGGGCAAGGTTCGCAGGATTCGTCCGGGGGCGCAGTTTGCAGAGGTCGAAATTCAGATTTCGCCTGCAACGGTGCAGATTCCTCGTGACTCGGCTATCCAAACCAACCAAGCGGGGCTGATTGGCGAAACAGCGATCGACATTGTGCCGCGTCAGGAGTTTGTGGGAACAGTGGCGACCAATCCACTGGCGGCAGATTGCCCTGGCAGCGAGATCATTTGTGATGGCGATCGCCTCTCTGGCGAAGTCGGCGTAACGTTTGACGCGCTGATTAGCTCCACCATTCGTCTGTCTAATCAGTTTTCTGATCCAGAACTGATCGAAAACTTGAAAGCGCTGACATTCAATTCTTCTCGTGCAGCAGCGGGCGTAACGACGCTGACCAGCGAGGTGACGGAATTGGCAAAGTCCGTGCAGTTGGAACTGAGAACGCTGGCTGGCTCAGCAAATCGAACGACAACCTCGGTGGGCGGCGCAGCAACTCAGCTTGGCTTGACAGCGGCCCAAGTCAACTCGCTGCTGGAAACCAATCGCGATGCCATCAGCGGCACGCTATCTAACCTGGAGCAAGCCAGCAACCAAGTGCGCCTGCTGACGACTCGACTAACGCCGCTGGTAGACGATAGTGCCTTTGTGCAAAACTTGAATGCGCTGTCGGACAACGCGGCCCGCGCCTCGCTGACCTTGCGGAGCCTGACGGATGCCATTGGCACACCCGAAAATGCGCTGGCGCTCCAGCAAACGCTGGACTCGGCCCGCGCCACGTTTCAAAATGCAGAAAAGATTACTGCTGATTTGGACGAGCTAACGGGCGATCCCGCGTTTCGCAACACGGTTCGCGATTTGCTGCGGAGTTTGGACAATCTGCTGTCCTCGACTCAGCAGCTTGAGCAGCAGGTCGAGCTAGAGCAACTCTTGACCCCAGCGGCGATCGCCCTGCGAAACAAGCCAACCGCGCCACCCGCGCCTGAGTCAGTCCCAATCGCGCAGCCAGCCACGCCGACTCCTGGGCTACCTGCGGCCGCTGTTCGTCCGCCCACCGCATCGCCGCGTCCTGCCAATCGTCAATCCGCCCAACCCGGGCGATCGCTCTCCGCGATAGAAGCCCCATCTGCTGATAAGCTCAGAACCGTAAACACAAATTTGCCAGAGTAATTCACTATGAACGCTTGGCTGGTGTTGGGTTTGGTGCTGCTGGCGGCGTATGTGCTGGGAGCCACGCCGACGGGCTATTGGGCAGGCAAGCTGCTAAAAAACATCGACATTCGGCAATATGGCTCGAAGTCTACAGGCGCAACCAATGTGCTGCGGATTTTGGGCCGTGGCCCGGCGATCGCCGTTTTGCTGATCGACATCTTCAAAGGCATCGCCGCGATCGCCCTCACCCGCTATGTCTACAGCCTGCCCAGCATCGCCGCGCTGCCCCTGCCCAACGGACTGCCGCTAGGAACCTGGCTCCCTTGGGCCGCAATGCTCTCTGGGCTGGTGGCTATTGTTGCCCACAGCAAATCTATGTGGATTGGGTTCAAAGGCGGCAAGTCGGCAGCAACGGCGCTGGGCGTGCTGTTCGCCCTGTCGTGGCAAGTGGGGCTGGGCGTGGCGGCCGTTTTTCTGCTGATGCTGGCGCTATTTCGCATCGTGTCGCTGGGGTCGATCGCCGGAGCCATTTCCGCCTCCCTATGGATGCTTGCGCTGAAGCAGCCCTTGCCCTATCTCCTGCTGGCGATCGCCGGAGGCATTTACGTCCTAATCACCCACCGGGCAAACATTCAGCGCCTGCTGGCAGGGACGGAGCCAAAAGTTGGACAGAAGCATTTGTAGAAGTATTTATAGAAGTGTTTGTAGAAGTGTTTATAAAAGATAGGCCGGCCCCGTGACCAAAGTCATGCCTCAGGTCGTGACCTTTGCCTCAGGCGATCGCCCCCTGGCGCTTCATAGGATTAAACCATCCCCTAAGTAGGGTAATCGTTCCTTGGGCTAACCATTTGGAGGTTCTATGAAACTAAATCAAACGGCGTTTCTTTGGGCAGGTATTGTGGCTGGCATGATGGCGATCGCACCCTTAGCGGCGATCGCCAATCCTCCCGGCGGCATGGGCGGCCCCCGCTCTGGCCCGCTAGAGCGGCTGAATTTGACCGATGCCCAGCGCCAACAACTCCAAGCCATCCGAGAAAACAGCCGTCGCCAGATCGAAGCGGTGCTGACCGCCGAACAGCGCCAGCAGCTTGAAACCCGCCGCGCCGAGATGGAGCGTCGCCGCGAAGAATTTGCCAACCTCACCCCAGAACAGCGTCAGCAGCTTCGCCGCGACCGCAGGGCACAGGGAGGCGGCCCCGGCGGCCCAGGACGAGGCCCTCGCCCAGCCCCCTTTGCCGACCTAAACCTGACCGATAGCCAGCGTCAGCAAATCCGCACCATCATGGAAAATGCCCGCACCCAGAGCGAGGCCGTCCTCACCCAGGAGCAGCGCCAGCAGCTCGAAAACCTGCGCCCAAATCGGGGCGATCGCCGGGGGGCGGGCCCAATGGGTCGCGGGATGCACCGTTCCGTCCTGTCTGGACAGGGACAATAGTCAGATTCGCGGTTTCTAAGGCTGTCGCGTTGCCCCACTGAGTGAGGTCTGCGCCTCGCCGCTTGTGGATCTCACTCAGCCAGTACCATTTGCTGTCTTATCCCTTGTTGCTACGTCTCCTTTCTGCAACGACAGATTACGAGTCATAAAGAACTGATTTCGCCCGGCCTCTCGCTGCTGGAAATGATGTAGAACTCAGAGTCTAGGGCTGATGTCAAGGTTGGTGTTTTCCGCAAAAAACGCCAGCCTTAACTGGTTTAAATCTGCCTTTTTTTTGCAAGGAGTGCGGCAATGTCTGAGGTGCTGATCAAAGGCGGGCGGATTGTAACGGCGGTGGATGACTACGTGGCCGATATTTGGGTGAAAAACGGGCGAATTGAGGCGATCGCCCGCGACCTCTCCCCCGACAGCGCCACCATTCACGATGCCAGCGGCCTGATTGTGTTTCCCGGCGGCATCGACGTACATACCCACATGGAATTTGACCTGGGCGCAGCGCAAACCGTCGATACCTTTGAAACTGGAACCAAAGCCGCGGCCTTTGGCGGCACGACAACGATTGTGGACTTTGCGCTGCAAAAACAGGGCGACACGCCCAAACAAGCGCTCGATCGCCGCCTCGCCGCCGCCGAACCGCAATGCTGCGTGGACTACAGCTTCCACATCATCCTCACCCATGTCACGCCAGAAGCCCTGGCGGAACTGCCCGACTTGGTGAACCACGACGGCGTATCCAGCTTCAAAATGTTCATGGCTTATCCCGGCGTGCTGATGGTGGAAGATGCCGACATCTTTCGCGCCATGCGGAAGGTCGGGGCACATGGCGGCATGATCAACCTGCACGCCGAAAATGGCAGCGTGATTCAAGCGCTGATCCAGGAGGCGCTGGAGCAGGGCAACACCTCGCCCAAATACCACAGGCTGACGCGCCCTAGCATTATGGAAGGCGAAGCCACCCACCGGGGCATCCGGATAGCGGAACTGGCGGAGGTTCCGGTGTATTTTGTGCATCTCTCAGCCGAGGAGGCGCTGAGTTCGGTGGTGGAGGCCCGCGATCGCGGCATTCCCGCCTATGCTGAAACCTGTCCGCACTACCTATTTCTGGACGAGTCGGAATACGATCGCCCTGGGTTTGAGGCGGCAAAATATGTCATGACTCCACCGCTGCGATCGCACGCCTGCCAACACGCCCTCTGGCGCGGTCTGAAAACCGACGACCTGCAAATCGTCTCCACCGACCACTGCCCCTTTTGCTACAACGAGTCGCCCTTTGGACTCCGCAAGTCCAAGCAACTGGGCCGCGACGACTTTGAGAAAATTCCCAACGGTGCGCCGGGTGTAGAGTTTCGCCTACACCTGCTCTACGACGGCGGCGTGAATGCGGGCCGCCTCTCGCTCAATCGCTTTGTGCAGTTGACCTCCACTGCCCCCGCCAAGATGTTTGGGCTGTTTCCGCGCAAAGGGGCGATCGCCGTTGGCAGCGATGCCGATCTCGTTTTGTTTGACCCCCACCAGCGCCACACCCTCAGCGCCAGCACGCAGCATTCCAACGTAGACTATTCGCTCTACGAAGGGCGCGAAGTGACGGGCAAGGTGCAGAAAGTATTCCTGCGGGGTGAACTGATTGTAGAGGGCGATCGCTGGCTCGGTCGCGCCGGACAGGGGCAATTTCAGCGGCGATCGCCCTCCGGCCGCGTCTGAGCAAAAAGTCCCCCAAATGACACCCAAATGACAAATGACCAGCCCCGGAGGACTGGTCATGGAGACGGCTTGTTGACGATTTTCAGAACAGCACTCAACCAAACCCAACAGGTTTAACAATCTCAGGAACCCGTCTGAATCGTCTGCATTTGCAGGAACGACACCATCTGCTCCAGCCCACGCTGAATGCGGCGGGTTACGGTCATCGGGCTAACGCCGATCCGCTCAGCCACTTCCTTGCGAGACAGGTCGCTAAAAAACACAAACTCGATCGCCGCACGGGTCTTGTCTTCCAGTTGGTTCAGCGCCCGCTGAAGCTGCTGGCGATCCTCTTCGAGGCGCTGGAGCGCTTGATAGCGAGCATCGGGCAGCGTTTCGCCCAGCGTGATAGAAGAATCAACCTGCTGCACCGTCGCATCCAGGCTCAAAGGCAGGCGGTTCCGCACCGCCATCTTGATCTCACGCCATTCATTCACCGAAATGCCCATGCGTTCGGCAATCTCCTGATCCATCGGCTGGCGGCCCAGGTCTTTGACCAATTCTGCCCGCACCCGCTGACCCTCTTTTTGCAGGTCTTGCCACCGGCGAGGCACTTTCACTGCACTGCCGCGATCGCGCAAAAAGTGCAGCATTTCACCGCGAATATAAGGCACTGCAAAGGAACTAAAGGCACAGCCCTGGCTGGGATTAAACCGCTCGATCGCCCGAATCAGACCCAAGTAGCCAATCTGCTCTAGATCTTCATAAGGCTCGGCACACTGATGGCTAACCCGGTGGGCAATTTTGCGAACTAGACCAGCATTCAACTTCACAAGCTGATTGCGAATGCTCACCGACTTGTTTTGTTGATAGGCCATCAGCAATTCCATACTGTGGGAACGGAGAGAAGGTTGAGTAGCCGTCATCTGGGAAGTACCTGTTCTCTAAGATTTAGGCTCATTGTCCGCACTGACGAGGGGTGAAACCATCGTTATTTCACGGGAATGAACTGAGTACCTCTCTGGTCTGTCAGCGTAAACACGGAGTTTCCCGAAAAACCCACCCGCGTCGCCTGCGGTTTGTGAGGCAGCAAGTCTACGGGAAAGCGACCGACCAACCCCAGTTAACATCCGCCAAATCGCCTAAAATCAAGGCATTAGCCCAAACACGACACCCAGCACTGCAACTGTGTTAACGATTTCATACTGAAGTTGACTGAAGCTGCCGGACGGAATCCTCAGATTTTGAGTAACCTGGAATGAGCGAACTCCATTCATCTACTGTTCCATTCACAACCTTTCAGCAGCAAACAGAGTACGTATGAGCAACACCAGTAATTTTCGAGATGCCATTCGCAAGGCACAGACTCGCGCCCTGGTTGGCCCTAACGTGATTCGCAATGCCCTGCCCTACGTCGGGGGTGGGCTAGTGCTAACGGCCCTGGGAACCTACGGAGGACTGGGCGTGATGCAAAACAGCCCGGCGCTGTTTATGCCAACCTTCATTGCGGCGCTAATTGCCCAGTTGGTGCTGTTCTTTGTGGCGCGGGGTGTCGCAGAAAAAGGCAACAACGGCGTGGCGCTTCCCCTGTTGGCGACCTATAGCCTGCTGACGGGCTACACGCTGACGGGGCTGATTGCCCTTGCTTTGGGCACGTCTGGGGTTGGCGCTGCGGGGATTGGGCTGGCTGCCCTGGGCTGTGGCGCAACCTTCATCGTGGCGCGACAGATTGGCTCTAACCTGTCAGATCAAGACGGCATGGCGCTGGCTAAGACGGTGCAGCTTGGCATGATTGCCCTGCTAGTTGTGCTGGTTGGGCAATTGCTGCTGGCGCTGTTTGGGGTGTACACGCCTACTTTTCTGGAAATTGGCATTTCTGCCTTTGGCGTGTTTTTGTTTGCGGGTGCGGCAGTGGTGGATTTCTACATCCTTCCCCGCACCTATCGCGATGAGCAATATCTGCCTGCGGCGCTGTCGATGTATCTGACCTATATCAATTTGTTTATCTTTATCCTGCGCTTGCTAATTGCGTTCAATCGAGATTAGGGTTAATACTCAACCCTGCAACTCGTCCATTCGCTGCTGGGCATATTGCACAATGATTTCTACGCCAATTGCCTGGCCCAGGTCTGCGGCCTGCTGAAGCGACTCTAGGGCTGCATCCACTTGTCCTAGCGCAGCCTGAGCTGGCGCAATGTACAAGATCAAGTTGCGGGCCTGGCTGTAGGGATGATTGATTGCGAGATAAATTTGCTGCGCCTGCAAAAACGCCTCCAGCGCCGCTGGGGTATCTTCTAGCAGGCTGGCGCGGCTGCACAGCGCATTGGCATAGCCCAAGCGAGCGCCCACTTGCTGATAGGTGGCGATCGCTTCATCATACAAGGCGATCGCCGCATCACATTGTTTGAGAAATTGCAGCACATCGGCTTTGGCTTGTAGCGCATTGGCATAGCCCAAGCGATCGCCCACTTGCTGATAGGTGGCGATCGCTTCGTCATACAAGGCGATCGCCGCATCACATTGTTTGAGAAATTGCAGCACATCGGCTTTGGCTTGTAGCGCATTGGCATAGCCCACGCGATCGCCCACTTGCTGATAGGTGGCGATCGCTTCGTCATACAAGGCGATCGCCGCATCACATTGTTTGAGAAATTGCAGCACATCGGCTTTGGCTTGTAGCGCATTGGCATAGCCCAAGCGATCGCCCACTTGCTGATAGGTGGCGATCGCTTCGTCATACAAGGCGATCGCCGC
>JBDNCP010000038.1:0-32520 GCA_046719575.1 Cyanobacteriota bacterium | reverse complement strand
CTCTTCGCTCTTCGTTCTTCGCTCTTCGCTCTTCGCTCTTCGCCTCACCCCAACATTCTCCCCCTCCCTCCTCTACTGGAGCGTCATCGGCGCATACTGCCAATCAGGGCGCAATTCTGCCGCCTCTCGCAGATAGGCATGGCGAACGCGCACTTCGGCAGGCAAGTTGATTTGCAGCAGCAGGCGGATGCAGCGGGGCAGGCTGCCTTTCACTGCCATTTGTTGCAAATCAAGCAGTGGAACATCGTTCCAGCCAGGGCGCTGGCGGGCAATTTTGGCGGGAAATACGGCATCCAGATCTGGCGTGACGGAGAAAATCAGGTTCACGATTTCGTTTGGATCAAGGACTCCGGGGTTGAGCCGTTCTAACTCCTCTAGTAGCTCAATCACCGCTTCGGCGATCGCCCCTTCCGTATTCTCTGCAACCGTCGTTGCACCCCGAATTGCCCGAACTCGCCAACCCACAGACTTTTCCTCCCCTTTTGAGTAACGGGGGGTTGGAGTGATAGGAGATCGGGGGTTGGAGAAGCGTACCTCCGTCCCTCTAGGATTCCATCACTCCGTCACCCCGCTTATGGTCGATACATCCACAGCGGCACGCCGCTCGTCGCCAGTTCAAATTCAATCCAATCTGTAGCCGAAGATAGCCTGTGGGTAAGCAAACTGCCAAGGCGATCGCCCTGCATTTCACTATTCATCCGCAATCGGCGGAGCAAGCTCTTTTTCTCTTCGATGTTAAAGGTGCGAGTCTTCTCTGGGTCAAGTCCAGCCAGTTCGCAGGCCCAGCGGCGGGCATCTTCCTCGGTTCCTAGGCGATCCACAATCCCCAGTTCCAACGCCTGTTGCCCGGTAAAAATACGCCCATCAGCAAAACCCCGGACGGTTTCGACCGCTAGGTTTCTGGCTTCAGCCACCGTTTGCACAAACTGACCGTAACTGGTGTCAATCAGCTCTTGCAGAATATGTTGCTCTGGTTCCGTCAGTTCTCGGTCAAAGGCCAGAATGTCTTTATACGGGCCAGATTTAATCACCTTAAACGACACGCCAATCCGCTCCAGCAAGCGCTCCAGATTATTGCCCCGCAAGATGACCCCAATACTACCCGTCACCGTGCCAGGGTTTGCCACAATATGCTGTGCGCCCATGCCAATGTAAACCCCGCCAGAGGCTGAAATATTGCCAAAGCTGGCGACGATTTTGATTTTTTCGCCCAATCGCTTCAGCGCTTGATAAATCTCCTGAGAATCGCCCACTGTCCCGCCAGGGCTGTCGATCCGCAGCAGCAGCGCCGGAAATTTCCGCTCCTCAACTTGCTTGAGTGCGTCCAAAACGCGCTTGCGGGTATCACTGGCGATCGCCCCTGCAACTTCAATCCGGGCAATCTGTTTGCGAAACGACGGCTTAAAGAGCCTCACCATAGGCTTTCTAACTAACGAATAACTAACGAAAATTACGCTTAGTTCTACGATTCTAAAGCGGAATTGCAGGTGTCCTCAAATTCGCAGCCAGGATGCAACCTCTGAAAAGCCCTAATCCTGCAACCATCCTCTATGATCGAAAATCTATACTCCTTTTACACCTCGCGGCCCCTGGAGGAACCCTGGTCTACACTCGTCCCCTCGCCCGCCTAATCGAGCAATTGCAACGGCTCCCTGGCATTGGGCCCAAGTCGGCTCAGCGGCTAGCGCTGCACATCCTGAAGCGACCCGAAGAAGAAGTGAAAGCCCTGGCCCAAGCCCTGTTGGAAGCGAAGCAGCAGGTCGGACTATGTTCCGTTTGCTTTCACTTATCGGCCGAACCCGTCTGCGACATTTGCAAAAACCCCAGCCGCGACTCACAGATCATCTGCGTGGTAGCGGATTCTCGCGACGTCATCGCCCTGGAAAAAACCCGCGAATATAAAGGCAAGTATCACGTTTTGGGCGGCTTGATTTCCCCGATGGAAGGCATCGGCCCCGACCACCTCCACATTTCGCCCCTAGTCAAGCGCGTCGCCCAGCAGGGTGTTGAGGAAGTGATCCTGGCCATCAGCCCCAGTGTGGAAGGCGACACCACCACGCTCTACGTTGGGCAACTGCTGAAGCCGTTTACCAAAGTCACCCGCATTGCTTTTGGGCTGCCGATGGGCGGCGATCTAGAATATGCCGACGAGGTGACGCTGGCGCGGGCGCTGGAGGGTAGGCGAGAGTTAGAATAACGAGTGTCAACGCTGGCGCAATTGACCGACCTTGATTGAACGGGTACCTCAAGCCTTGTCGCCGCCTGCCCAAACCGACTCAAAATCGGGACACTGCTCGCCTTCCCAGCCAAACGGGTGCATTCCACAGACCAGCATCGTGCCGCCGTAGACCTGACCGTGGTAGTTGCGGCAGCCGACACAGGCGGGATGGCGGTTGAGAATGGGATCAACAGTTTGGTTGAAGGGCTGCACGGTTTCCTGAATGGTGCTTTCTACGCCCGTCACTGCATTGATCAAGGGAGCCAGCCATTCCTCCATCTGGCGATCGATCTGGTCAAGATCGGGGGCGATCGCCTCAGTCAGCCGCTCTGCCACCTCATCTGACCATTCAAAAATCGCATCTACCGCATCGTTCACATCCCGGTTGATGTCTTCTAATATCTGCTCCAATTGTTGGGCGATCGTCTCAAACATAGGTTTCAAAGTAGGGGTCAGGTTTCGATGATCAAAGCCAGGACGCGGCAGCAGCAAGAGATTTTGGGATCGGACAAAATGCCGAATCAGAGCAAGCAGGACATCCACCAAGACACATATCTTGCGGTTCCTGGCTCCTATCCCCTGCTTCCTAATCCCGCTTCAGCCGCCTCAGTTCCTCTTGCAGCTTGGCAACCTGCTGGCGCAGGTCATCCGCTGTTGGCTGGCTGGGCGCTTGGCTCGATGTCGCAGAGCTTTCAGGGGTTGGCGAGCTAGCAGATTGCGTCGGCTGTTCGTCATCCGTCAATATTTCGATGCGGCGCGGCTCTGCGGGTTTTTCGGGTTCCCCCTCAACGGGCTGTTGGGCGCGGTTCATCATCTCTTCCACCATGCGGCGGGCCTCTTCAGTGCTGATTTCCCCACGAGCAACCATTTCATCCGCTAGCTTTTGCACCTGTACCCGCAAATCTGCCAGGGTGCTGCCCGCTTTTTCGCCCGCGTAGGATGCTAGCCCCACACCCAAATAAAATGCTTTTTGAACCAGATCTCCAAAGCCTCCCATAGCGATGTGGCTCCTCTGCCAAGCGTCTAGATATTGCGTTAAGAAGTCAACCAAGTAAACACCCGAAACAACACGAAAGAGTGCTGAAGGATTGCAGCCATCTTGTGTTTTTCCGGTGGTCAATACTATTCAGCATAGCGGTTTGGTGAGGTCGTTGATGGGGTGGGATTTCTAGACACCCGGGTACGGAAATTCGTGGCGGTAATTCGTGGCGGTAATTCGTGGCGGTAATTCGTGGCGGTAATTCGTGGCGGTAATTCGTGGCGGCAATTCGTGGCGGAAAATTATGATGGACAAACACCGCACTATCACCCCATCACCCCAACACTCCCCCCCTAATTGCTGCCAATACCAGATTGCAGCCAATATTTATACGCCGCATAGGCCATCGTCACCACGCCTGTTACAATCGCTGTTTCGTCTACATGAAACTGGGGATGATGCAGCGGATAGTTGGGTTTGTCGGTAAAGGCAACGCCCAGGCGAAACATTGTCCCCGGCGCGTGTTGCAGGTACAGCGAGAAGTCTTCTGCACCTAGAGAAGGCTCTAAAAGAATCTGGACGCGATCGCCCCCCCACGCTTCCGATGCCGCCGACTCCATAATCTGCGTTAGTGCCGGATCGTTCTGCACCGAGGGCACACCCCGGCGATAGTTCAGAGTGTACTTTGCCCCATAGCTCTGGCAAACGTTTGCGACGATTTGCTCGATCCACGCAGGCAAGTTAGCGCTGGTTTCTGGATGGAGCGATCGCACGGTTCCCAGCATCCGCACCTGATCCGCAATCACGTTCGGCGCACGCCCACCCTGAATCTGCCCAATCGTCAACACCACCGGCCGCAGCGGATTTTGCGTCCGGCTAATCGCCTGTTGCAGCGTCGTCACCACCTGCGACGCAATCCAAATCGCGTCGATCGCCTCATGCGGCCGCGCCCCATGACCCGACTCCCCCATGATCACCAGTTCCAAATCATCCGCCGCCGCCGTCAGTGCCCCATAGCGAATCCCCACCGATCCCCCCGGAATCGTTGGAAACGTGTGAACCCCAAAAATAGCCGTCACACCCTCCATCACCCCATCACGAATCATCCAGCCCGCCCCCTGTGCGGTTTCCTCCGCAGGTTGAAACAGAAACCGGGTTGTGCCTGGAAATCGAACGCCTAGCTGCGCTAGCACCATTGCCGTCCCCAGCCCCACGGTGGTATGCACATCATGACCACAGGCGTGCATAATCCCCTTCTGACGCGAGGCAAACTCCAAGCCTGTACGCTCCTGAATCGGCAGTGCATCCATATCTGTGCGAATGGCCAGCATCCGCGAGTCCTCGCCCGTGCCGTGCAACTCTGCCACTACGCCCGTCTTACCCACTAGCTCCTGCACATGCAGCCCACAAGACGACACCACACCCGAAACATAGGCAGCCGTTTGGTATTCTTGCCCGCTCAACTCAGGATGGCTATGCAAATGGCGGCGAATTTCAACCAGTCGGGGAGCAAGACTCGCAGCAAGATCTTTAATTTGGCTCAGCATGGAGACAGACAAGGGTAGAGGTTAACCTCATAATAAAGAGTTGTTAAGAAAAGGTTCTACTAACTGACTCCACCACCTCATCACCCTATCACGGTTCATTCGTACCAAATCTCGCCACAAAGGATACATTAGAGAGACAAGAGAAGAGAGACAGGAGAAATAGTCTCTTCTCGCCAATGCTGCTTTGGAGAATCGTACCCTATGGAGTCCATCGTTGCCGCCCTTGCTCTCCTCATCGTGGGTTACACTGTCGGCTCCGTTAGAATCATCAACCAGGGCACCGAAGCGCTAGTGGAGCGGCTAGGCAAGTTTCACCGCAAGCTCACACCAGGGCTAAACTTTGTAGTCCCATTTCTCGACACAATCGTTCTCGAAGAATCAACCCGGGAGCGTGTTCTTGATATCGACAAGCAAAAGGCAATCACGGGAGATAACGTATCGGCCGACGTAGACGCAGTGGTCTACTGGCGAATTTTGCAGCTAGAGCGCACGTTCTATGCCGTAGAAAACATCGAGGAAGCGCTGGAGAGTCTGGTGACGACGACCCTCCGATCAGAAATTGGGCGGATGAGTTTAGCTCAAACCTTTTCTTCTAGAAATGAGATTAACCAAGCGCTGCTGCACCAGCTTGACGAAGCAACTGCGACTTGGGGCGTAAAGGTGACGCGGGTAGAGGTGCAAAGTATTGAACCGGCCCCGGACGTGCTGCGGGCAATGGAGCTAGAACGCGCTGCCGAAAGTAAAAAGAAAGCGGCGATCTCAGAGGCGCAGGGTAAAAAACAGGCGGCAATTGAGGAGGCGGAGGGCGCAGTGCAGTCGATGAAGATGATTGCCGATGCGCTAAGGTCGCAGCCCAATAGCCGAGAGATCATGAAATATCTGGTGGCGCAGCGCTACGTAGATGCCAGCTATCGATTGGGCGATAGCTCAAACGCCAAGATTGTCTTCATGGATCCCAAAGCGCTCACCGAGGCGTTAAGCGAACTCATTGATCCAAATGCTCCACCCCCCAATGAACACCCGCTAAATCCGCCAAAGGAGAGCTAAATTTTTGCTGACCTTTGCATCCAGAGCAGCAAGCGGGAAAAGGATCTAGCTTGCAGGTGACTTGGGTAGTCTTAATATCACCCTAATATCAGAAAAACGCATCAAGAGAATGCAGATCAGGAGAACGTATCAAGAGGATGCGGCCAGTTCTTCTAATCGCTCTTGCTGATCTTTAGAAATACAAGACTGAATTAAGTCTTCCAGATCGCCTTCCAAGACGGCATTGAGTCCAAAGTTTTGGTTTAGGCGATGGTCGGTGACGCGATTGTCTTTGTAGTTGTAAGTCCGGATTTTTTCTGATCGCTCGCCTGTACCAACCTGAGAGCGACGCATCGAAGTGACAGCTTCTTGCTGTTCCCGCAGCTTGATTTCGTAGAGCTTGGCTCGCAAGATTTGCATGGCGCGTTCGCGGTTCTGAAGTTGCGATCGCTCTTCGGTGCAAAACACACGAATACCGGTCGGCTTGTGGATCAGGTCAACGGCGGTTTCCACCTTATTCACATTTTGTCCACCCGCGCCACCCGATCGCGCCGTTTTTAGCTCAATGTCCTTGGGGTCGATTTCCACTTCTACATCATCAACTTCTGGCATAATCGCCACAGTCGCCGTAGAAGTGTGAACTCGGCCACCTGCTTCTGTCACGGGCACTCGCTGCACTCGATGAACGCCCGCCTCAAACTTGAGCTTGCTATATACTTGGTCACCTTGAATTTCCAGAATAGCTTCCTTAAAACCGCCCATATCCGCTGGGGACTCGCTAACCATTTTGACTCGCCAGTTTTGGCTTTCGGCATATCGGGAGTACATCCGCAGTAGATCCCCGGCCCAAATGCAAGCCTCATCTCCCCCTGCACCGGCCCGGATCTCTAGCATGATGTTCTTGTCATCGTTGGGATCTCGCGGCAGCAGCAGCACCTTCAGTCGATTTTCTAGGTTCGCGATTTTCTCTTCTAGCTCATCCACTTCCAGCGCGGCCATTTCCCGCAGTTCTGCATCGCCGCCTGCATCTTTCAGAATCTGACGGGCCCCTTCCAGATCGCTTTGGGCTTTTTTCCATGCCTCAAAGGTCGTCACCGTTTCTTCCAGTGACGACCGAGTTTTAGCGAGCTTCTGGAACTCTATGGGGTCGGTCGCGATGTCAGGATCGGCCAGCCGCCGCGTTAGTTCGTGAAAGGTCTGTTCTACAGAGTTGAGCTTGTCGAGAAGGTAGGCTTCTGCCATAACAGGGGGAGTAAGGAAGAACGATAGGTAAGGCGAAGGACTCGCCACCCACAAGGGTCAAGATTCAGAGAATAAGGGCGATCGCCAATTTTCCTATCGCTACTTCTTCTTACCCGCCGTTGCGCTATCGCCTGTGCGCGAGTCGGTCATCCCATACTTCCGCAGGAAGCGCTCCACGCGACCCTCAGTGTCAATAATCTTCTGAGTCCCTGTGTAGAAGGGGTGGTTGCCAGACCACACATCTACGTGCAGTTCGGGCTTGGTGGAGCCAACGGTCATAACCAGTTCGCCGTTGCAGTAAACCTTGGCTTCTGGATACCAAGTGGGGTGGATGTCAGGTTTTGGCATAGCAGTCTCAAGTCTGTCGCTTTTCAAGGGTTGTCCAAAAGAGCAATAGGGCATGGCACAGCATCCACAGCCCATACAGCCAGTCTAGCGCTTCGAGTATTGGGGGGCTTTGCGGGCTTTGTGCAAACCGTACTTTTTCCGCTCTTTGGCGCGGGGATCGCGGGTCAAATAGCCCTCAATCTTCAGCGGTTTCCGGTTCTCAGGGTCTAGTTCGCAGAGTGCCCGTGCCACGCCTAAGCGAATCGAGTCTGCCTGGCCCGTCAGACCGCCACCCGTTGCATTGACCAGCACGTCATACTCGTTTTCCAGTCCCAGGGTTTCCAGAGGTGCTTTGGCGATCGCCAAATAAGACGGGTTGAACTGGAGATACTCCTCGCCGGGGCGGCCATTCACAACCAGCTTGCCTGTGCCAGGAACCAGACGAACGCGGGCGATCGCCGACTTGCGACGACCTGTGCCCCAATACACAACGCGGCCAGATTTCTCAGTAGCTTGCATTCTTACTTGTCTCCAGGAATCGTTTTAAGGGTCAAAACTTCGGGCTGTTGGGCGGCATGAGGATGGGTCGGGCCTGCGTAGACCTTGAGCTTAGTAAATAGCTGGCGACCCAGGGAGTTCTTCGGCAGCATCCCCTTCACCGCTTGTTCCACAATGCGCTCTGGCAGACGCGACTGGAGTTTGGTAAAGTTCTCTACCTTCATGCCGCCCGGCCGACCAGAGTGACGACGATAGAGCTTCTGAGTGCGCTTCTTACCCGTCACGTCTACTTTTTCAGCATTTACGATGATGACGAAATCACCCGTGTCTAGATGCGGCGTAAACGTCGGCTTGTTTTTGCCGCGCAGCACGTTGGCGACTTCGCTGGCCAGCCGTCCAAGGCGCTGATCCGTCGCATCGACAACATACCACTTGCGCTCAATTTCAGTTGTGGGAGGGAGATAGGTCTTGTTCATAATCTTCTATCGGGTTCCAAGAGGGTGAAAGGGTCAGGGAAAAACTCGTAGGAGGCTTAGGCCAGAACGGAACAGGAGCCTGACGAAGCACTAGCCAGAAGAGGCAGGGGCGATCGCTGGCTCGGTCAGCGGTAAGAGAAACTGAGGCTGCGTATCATACCAGAGGCTTGGCTCAAAGGGCGAATCGGGGTAGCCCACCCGCAGCAGGCAAAGTCCCTGCGGCGGAGCGGCATACTTCACCTGATCTCGGCGCTGCTCTTGCCAGAGGCGGGTAAATTCAGCGGGCGATCGCTCTCCTCGCCCAACCTCCACCAGCATTCCTACCAGCAGCCGCACCATGCCGTAGAGAAATCCACTGGCCTGAATCTCTAGCTGCACGAACGGCCCGCGTCGGATGCACTCCACTGCCTGTACGTCCACCCAAGAGTGGGCCCGCTTCGAGCCAGCCCGGTGAAACGCGGCCAGGTGTTGCCGTCCCAGTAGCGGCGCTAGTGCGGCCTGCATGGCTTCAACATCAAGCGCCGCGTGATAATAGTGCCAGCTAAAGGGACGGACGAACAGATTAGGGCAGGCATCGGTATAGAGCGTATAGCGATAGCGCCGCCAAATCGCCGAAAACCGGGCGTGCCAAGTGCGCTCCACCGGGGCCGAAGCCCGAATTAGCACGTCCTCTGGCAAGCGGCTATTAAGGATATCGCGCCACCGATGAGGCGGAATCAGCGTCACAGCATCAAAATGAGCCACCTGAGCAGCTGCATGAACGCCGGAGTCAGTTCGTCCTGCACCGTGCAGCGTCACAGAATGACCCAGCACTGTGGCGATCGCCCGCTCAATCTCTTCCTGCACCGTGCGGTGCTGCGCCTGCCGCTGCCAGCCATGAAAATGAGTGCCCAGGTATTGAATCACCAGGGCAATGCGTTGCGAGTCTACTGAGCAGGCTCCCCTCCCATTGACAGACTCCTTTAGCTTTGGCAGCGCGATCGCCATAGCTCGATGCCGATCTCCTCAGGTGAGCTCAATAATCGCCATTTCAGCATTATCACCCCGGCGGTTTACGGTTCGCTGAATGCGAGTGTAGCCACCATTGCGATCGCCATAACGCTCCTTCACTCCCTCAAACAGGGCATGAACAAGCTGCTTGTCATAGAGATAACCCAGAGCCTCACGTCGAGCGGCCAGAGAGCCGTCCTTCGCAAGCGTAATCATCCGCTCAGCTTCCGACCGAACCGCCTTAGCTCGCACCTTGGTCGTTGTGATGCGACCGTGACGAATTAGCTCGGTGGTCAGCGCCCTCAGGAGAGCGCGCCGCTGATCTGCAGGCTTACCCAATTGTGGAACACGACGACGGTGACGCATATCACTTAAGAAATTAAACTAAACAGCAAAACGAAAGCAGCGCGGTCAAGCCATAACTCCCTTGCCCAGCCCCAAAGCGGTGCAGCAAGTCCGCTCCCATCTGAGATCCTCAGCCAGTCTTGGCAGGCTTTTCATGGGGCAAGGTGATCCCCATACGAGTTTGAAGCGCCTCGATCACCTCTTCGGCAGACTTTGCACCAAAGTTCTTGATCTCCAGCAAATCTTCTTGGGAATACTCCAGCAGATCCGCCACCGTGTTAATTTGTGCCCGCTTCAAACAGTTATAGGCACGCACCGAAAGGTTCAATTCTTCAATCAAGATCTGGTTATGAGGATCTTGCTCGTCTTGGGAAGGTGGCCAAATGTCATCGATGGTGAAGTCCTTCAGCGGGGTAAACAGATCCACCAAAATACTGGCAGCCTGACTCAGAGCATCTTGAGGAGTGATGCTGCCATTCGTCCAGACTTCCATAATCAGGCGATCTTTCTCCAGAGAACCGCCAACTCGCGCATCCTCAACCGTATAGTTCACCTTACGCACGGGCATGAAAACCGAATCGATTTGCAGGTAGTCAACCGCTGAAGAGTCATCTCGGCTCCGATCAATTGCTCGATAGCCAATGCCCTTTTCGATCTTGAACTCCATCTCCAGCACGGAGCCGGCGGAAACGGTTGCAATGTGCTGCGTCTCATCTACCACTTCAACCTCCGATGGAAGATCGAAGTATGCAGACGTGACTTCCAGCGGACCCTCCACGCGAAGTCGCCCGATCTGAGGCTGAGAAGAGTAGCTTTTCAGCACCACTTCCTTCATGTTCAGCAGAATATCAAGCGCATCTTCTTTGACCCCTGGCACGGTCATAAACTCATGCGTCACCCCTGCAATGCGAACTGCCGTGACCGCCGCCCCTTCCAGGTTTGACAGCAACACCCGACGAAGCGCGTTTCCAACTGTCGTACCCTGACCTCGCTCCAAAGGCTCAAGAACAAACTTGCTGTATAGACTTTGGTTTTTCCCCGTTTCGGACTCTATGCACTCAACTTTGAAATGTGCCATAGACCAACCTCTCTTCTCCTTAGCCACAGAAGGCAGGCAACCTTCTTATGTTTTCAATGTTCTCGTCCGCCAGCGCTCTATCCCCTTGCTCTGGAGAAACAAAACCTAACTGGTCAGCCTAGCAAAGATATCAACCGTCGAAACAAAAACCAGCGCTCTATCTCTAAACTGAATCCGCTCGACCCTTCTTGCTGAGCTTTTGGCAATCTTTTCTCCAATCCAGCAAGGAAAGGCTAGACTCGTCGCCGCTTGGGAGGACGACAGCCGTTGTGCGGAATAGGCGTTACATCGCGGATCAAAGTAATTTCCAAGCCAGCCCCTTGTAGCGCTCGAATTGCAGTCTCCCGACCTGACCCAGGGCCGCTCACCATCACCTCAATCTGGCGCATTCCTTGATCCATCGCACGGCGAGCCGCATTCTCAGCCGCAGTCTGAGCCGCAAAAGGAGTCCCCTTCTTTGCCCCTTTGAAGCCGCTGGAACCAGCAGAGGCCCAGGAAATGGCTTCTCCATTTGCATCCGTAATCGTCACAATCGTGTTGTTGAATGTGGATTGAATGTGGGCAACACCGCTAGGAATATTCTTCTTTTGCTTTTTGGGGCCTGTTCGTTTCGTGGGTTGTCGAGCCATTTCTCTTCGCTAAGTTTAGGAATAGGGTTTACTTTGTCAAACTGCAAGAACTATCAAACTGTACCTGACAAACTGTAAAGACAACGACTACAGACGAGAAG
Source organism: Cyanobacteriota bacterium (assembly GCA_046719575.1). Taxonomy (GTDB): domain Bacteria; phylum Cyanobacteriota; class Cyanobacteriia; order Elainellales; family Elainellaceae; genus Thermoleptolyngbya. The sequence goes on along the minus strand of JBDNCP010000038.1, from coordinate 21,064 downwards.
GACGGAGCAAGAAGCGAGACCTGTGAAACCTCAGCCTGGAAAAACCCGAAAGGGACATAGAAGGGCGATCGCTCCTGTGGGACTTTGACACCAAAGTTCACAAAACTTAGTGCCCTACTGTCTTGTACACGAGGCAGGTAAATCGGGTCGCCAGCCCCAATCGCACCGACAAGGAGACAAAAATATCCTGCTAGCCAACCCTCTGCAAAAACCTCATAACCAAGTCAACTGTCGGTGACTCTTCCAGGTCCTCCAGCGCCATCCTTAGCGCATCTTCTACTTCTTGCCAGGTGCCTTCTTCTTGCCTGCCACCGTACGCCGACCACCACGACGGGTTCGGGCATTGGTGCGAGTCCGCTGTCCACGAACTGGCAGGCCCATTCGGTGACGCCGGCCACGGTAAGTGCCGATGTCCATCAGGCGCTTGATGTTCAGAGCCTCCAATCGTCTGAGGTCACCCTCGACCTCATAGTCAGACTCCACCGCTTCCCGCAGGGCTGCAACATCTGAATCGCTCAAATCCTTGACGCGGGTGTCGGGGTTCACACCCGTCTTCGCAAGGATTGATTTGGATCGGGTCAGCCCGATGCCATAGATATAGGTCAAACCGATCTCAACACGCTTATCGCGAGGAAGATCCACTCCGGCAATTCGTGCCACGCTTTGTACTCCTACTTCTGCCGCTCAGCAATGAACTCAGTTTCAAATCGACCCAGGTGGGCCTACCTATCTCTCCATGCACTAACCCTGCCGTTGCTTATGCTTAGGGTTAGAGCAAATCACCATAACTCGGCCGCGGCGACGGATGACGCGACACTTTTCACAGATTTTCTTGACGGATGCCCGGACTTTCATGCCCCGAAGTGTCCAAATTCGACTACTGACTACAAACCCAATATGTTATCAACTTTTTGAATCAGATGTCAAGACAAGGTTCAAATTAAATCAATCGCCTGAGTGCAGGCGATCGCACTAAACTCGGCCAACAATGGAATATAGTGCGTCTTCTACTTTTTATTCCGGAGACGATAGGTGATTCGCCCTTTCGTCAGGTCATACGGCGTTAGCTCAACCTTGACACGATCGCCCGGCAAAATTTTGATGTAATTGCGGCGAATCTTGCCCGATATGTGGGCCAAGACATTAAATCCGTTATCTAAGTCCACGCGAAACATGGCATTAGGCAACGAATCTGTCACCGTACCCTCCATTTCAATCAGATCCTGTTTAGACAATGCATCCTCCTAAACTACAAGTGATTCAAAGCCGTCATCCAGACCCTATGACGCTTTGCAGACTACTAACAGGCAAGAATGGGCAAGTCTGGCAAGCCATTGAGCCTCTCTCTGGTCTTCCAAATGAATATTCCAAGCATGTCTCGAAGAGTCCCCAAAGCGAATGGCTTCTACTCTAGGCAAACCATGAAACACCCATGGATACCCTGGAATACACCATCTATTAGATTAACAAATACTCAAAGAACCTGCGTGGGGCGGCTACGCAGTACTGGCGATCTGCTTTGGATGCTCTATCCAGGCAAAGCCGTCTAGCTGCGAATCAACTGGCGTAGTGCTGCTCCCACATGCTCGATGGATTGATTGCCATCGATCGACACAAGCTGCTGGCGATCGCGATAAAAGTCAATTAGCGGTGCAGTTTGATCGCGATATACAGCCAGGCGAGTGCGAATCACTTCTTCGTTATCGTCCGTTCGTCCTCGACCTAACAGGCGAGCCACCAAGACTTCGTCAGGCACCTCTAGATTAACCACACAATCGCAGGATTGCCCAATTTCTGCCAGCAGGGTATCCAGAAACTTAGCCTGCTCAACATTGCGAGGAAAGCCATCTAAGATCCAGCCCGCTTGGGCATCTGACTGACTCAGGCGATCGCGCACCAGATCTAGAATCAGCGCATCGGGCACAAGCTCTCCGCGATCCATATAGGATTGAGCCTTCTGCCCAAGCTCCGTTCCACCTGCCACAGCAGCCCTCAAAATATCCCCCGTAGAGACATGAGGAATCGCAGAGCTAGCCGCCAACTCGGCTGCCTGAGTCCCTTTGCCTGCGCCAGGAGGCCCCAAAAATATCAGTCGTGCCACTATTGCTTCACCATCCCTTCATAGCGCTGCGAAATCACATAGGTCTGAATCTGCTTTGCCGTGTCAATTGCGACACCCACCAAGATCAGCAGCGAGGTGGCCCCCAATCCCTGGAAGGTCGTCACGCGAGTCGCGCCTTCCACCGCCGCCGGGACAATCGCAACCAACCCTAGAAAAATCGCACCCAAGAAGGTCAATCGGTTCAGTACCCGTTCAATATAGTCACTGGTTGCCTTGCCAGGGCGAATTCCTGGTACACTTGCCCCCATCTTTTTGAGGTTCTGGGACATATCCACTGGATTCACAACCAGCGATGCATAAAAGTAGCTGAAAAACAGGATCAGCAGCAGCAACACCAGAACGTAGACCCAAGTGCCTGGACGCAGGTAAGACAGCACCCGCGTCACTACCTCGTTATCCCCAAAGAACTGCGAGAGGTAGATTGGAAGAGACAGAACGGCTGTGGCGAAAATAATCGGCATCACGCCGCCCTGATTGAGACGCAGCGGCAGATAGCTACTCTTTTCTAGGTAGAGTTTCCGCCCGACCTGGCGACGGGCAGAGATGATCGGAATCCGTCGGGTACCTTCTTGAACAAACACAATTCCGATAATCATGGCTAGGAAGACCAGCAGCAGAATAATCACGCCGCTAACCACGCTGCGATCGCCACTTTGGGCAAGATCAATGGTTTGTCCGAGCGATCGCGGCAGGGTCGATACAATGCTGACAAAAATCAACAGCGATGCACCATTGCCCACGCCCCGCTCTGTAATTAGCTCACCTACCCACATCACGAACATCGAGCCAGCCGTCAGCGCTAGCACCATCTGCGCGATAAACAATGGGCCTGGCGACTCGGCAAACTGGTTCACAAAGATTGCCAGCCCCAGGCTTTGAATAATGCCCCACCCCAGCGCAACATAGCGCGTGATTTGAGCAATCTTGCGACGACCCGCTTCTCCCTCTTCCTTCTGAAGCTTCTCAAGACTAGGAAGAGCCGCCGTTAGCAATTGCAGAATAATGGACGCATTAATGTAAGGCAGAATACCCAGCGCAAAAATGCCCAGCGTCGAAAGCCCTCGGCCGGTAAACACATCTAAAAAACCAATAATGGCGGACAAAGCGCCCGTCTCCGTGGCCGCCTGAAAGGCCTGTCGGTTGATCCCAGGAATCGGAATGAAGACACCCAGCCGTACCAGAATCAACATTCCCAGAGTCAGCAAAAGCCGCCCCCGCAGCCCGGCCGCCTGCGCCATCTGCAAGAACGTTTCCTGTGCTGTTGGTGTCTTATCACGCACCATAGTATCAATACCTCTTCCTCTATAAAACTAAGCAGAGCAGGAGAGCCAACTACTCACCGCTCTGCCCTGGCGCAAAGTCATTTCATATCTTAATCTAGCAGGTTGCAGCTTCCGCCCGCGCTCTCAATCTTACGCTTCGCCGATTCAGTAAAGGCCGCAGCCGTCACCTGAAGCGCGACATCTAGTTCACCATTGCCTAAAATCTTCAGCGGGCCGTCGTTTTGCGTGACAATTCCCAACTCCATTAAAGAACCGAGGGTGACCTCTGTCCCTTTGGGCAACTCGGCCAGATCTCCCACATTGACGATGGTGTAGGAAACTCGATTAATGAGCGGGAAATGCTTTAACTTTGGGATTCGGCGATAGAGCGGTAACTGCCCACCCTCAAAGCCAGGACGGGTGCTACGTCCGGAGCGCGACTTTTGTCCCCGCATCCCGAAACCACCGCTTGCGCCCTGCCCCGCAGAAATGCCCCGACCCACCCGGCGGCGGCGCTTCTGAGAACCTGGTTTTGGAAATGTATCTGAAAGTCTCATGGCTCCTCAGGAATAGAGTTTTTCAATGGGAACATCCCGTTCTTCTGCAACCTCAGAGAAGGTACGGAGGGCAGAGAGAGCATTCGCTGCTGCCCTGGCGTTGTTGAGCGGATTGCCCGAACCCAACTGTTTTGCCAGAACGTTCTTCACACCCGCCAGTTCTAACACTGTCCGTACAGAACCCCCTGCAATTACGCCCGTCCCTGGAGCTGCGGGACGAATCATAACTTTGGCGCCGCCGCCCGCACCGTTGGTTGGATGAGGAATCGAGTCGGATTTAGTGAGGGGAACCTCGACCAAATGCTTTTTGCCATCGGCAACGCCTTTTTTCACCGCACCGATCACATCAGCGGCTTTGCCAACGCCGACACCAACCTGTCCGCGCTCGTTGCCAACAATCACAATCGCCCGAAAGCTGAGCTTCTTGCCCCCCTTGACCACCTTAGTAACCCGGCGGATTTGAACGACACGCTCCTGCCATTCAGTTTCTTTTTCTTTAACGCGACTTGTCTTGGTTTTCTTCGCCATAGCTTGCTTGTCCTGGATAGTGTGCTTGTCCTAAAAGATGAATCTGAAAGGCTAGAAGCTTAGACCACCTTCACGGGCGGCATCTGCCAGAGCCTTGACGCGGCCGTGATACAGTTTCCCACCCCGGTCAAACACGACTTGCGTGATCCCCTTTTCGAGCGATCGCGCTGCAATCAGCTTACCTACCTCTACAGACGCATCACAGTTAGCACCCGAGGAGAGCTTTTCGCGTAGTGCAGGCTCCAGCGTCGATGCAGCAGCTAGGGTTCGATGCTGAGTATCATCAATCACCTGAGCGTAGATGTGCTGATTCGAGCGAAATACAGCCAGACGAGGACGTTCAGAAGTGCCAGAGACGGTCTGGCGGATGCGGACGTGACGACGCTGAGTCGCTTCCTTACGAGTCAGTTTCATAGGTTATTTCTTCCCTGCCTTACCGGCCTTACGTCTGACAAACTCGCCAGCATAGCGAATGCCTTTGCCTTTGTAGGGTTCTGGCGGACGAACTGCACGAACCTGGGCAGCAATATTGCCGACAATTTCTTTGTCGATTCCACTGACCAGAATATTGGTGTTGTTCTCAACTGCAAATTGAATGCCTTCAGGCGGCTCAATCAAAACAGGGTGGCTATAGCCAACAATCAGGTTTAAGTTGCGTCCCTGAATTTGGGCCCGGTAGCCAACACCCTGAATTTCAAGCTTGCGCTGAAAGCCCTGAGACACGCCCTCCACCATATTGGCAACCAGCGTGCGACACAAGCCATGGCGCTGACGGGCAGCCCGAGATTCACTGCGACGATTTATTGTCAACTTGTCGCCCTCCTGCAAAACCTCAACCTCCGGCGGAAGCGTGCGCGAGAGTTCTCCCTTGGGGCCTTTGACAACCAGGGTTTGACCGTCAAGGGTAACGGTCACCTTTTGAGGAACACTAATAGGACGTTTTCCAATGCGAGACATGACAAGTCACTCCTGGACAATCTTGCTGGCCTTCAAGCTATGCGCTTACAACACGAGCGCCACCAGGCAAACACAAACAAAACAAGAAACTAGATTTAGCCCTGAACAAAGCAGTGACCCACTCAGCCCAAGCCAGATCGAGAGAAATCCTCACCAGACGTAGCAGAGAACCTCTCCTCCCACACCCTGACGACGGGCATCCCGATCCGTCATAATGCCACTGGAAGTCGAAACAATGGCAATTCCAATGCCACCCAACACGCGAGGCAGATCGCGGCAGTTTGAGTAAACTCGCAGTCCAGGTTTGCTGACTCGCTGTAGAGCATTGATGATCGGACGGCGGCCCTTGCCCTTATATTTCAGGGCGATGACCAGTCGCTTCTGCGCTCCTTCACCGGTTTCAGAAAACTCACTAATGAACCCTTCTTCCAACAGAACGCGAGCAATATTGCGCGTCATCTTGGTAGACGGAACTTCAGTCGTTTGATGCCGGGCAAGATTCGCATTGCGAATGCGGGTCAGCATGTCTGCAATTGTGTCGTTAGACGCCATAATTTCCTCTTTGTCAGCCTGCCTCAGTTATCGCGAAAGGGCATTCCCAGTTCCTTTAACAGGGCACGTCCCTCTTCATCTGTGGTTGCCGTGGTGATGATCGAAATATCCATGCCCCGGATTTGATCAATGTTGTCGTACTCAATTTCGGGAAAAATGAGCTGTTCACGAAGTCCCAGAGTGTAGTTGCCACGACCATCAAAGCTCTTGGAGCTGATGCCGCGAAAGTCTCGAATTCGAGGCAGCACCAAGTTTATAAGACGATCCAGAAAGGCATACATGCGCTCTGAGCGCAGGGTTACCATAATGCCCACTGGCATTCCTTTGCGAATCTTGAAACCGGCGATCGCCTTCTTGGCCCGCGTTACCACTGGCTTTTGACCTGTGATCACTGCAATCTCAGCGAGGGAAGCTTCCAGCGCCTTTGCATTCTGAGCAGCTTCACCCATCCCCCGGTTCACGGTCACCTTGACCACCTTAGGAACCTGATGAATGTTTTTATAGTTAAACTGCTCAACCAGTTTCGGAACTACAGTCTCTTGATAGTAGGTTTTCAACCTGGGACTTGCCATAACACTCTCCTGATAGATTCCTGGGCTTGGTCAGGAATGAAACACGAAACGTGAGTCTGAAACACTAATCAATGATCTCGCCAGTCTTTTTCAGCATTCTGACCTTCCGTCCATCTGCATTGAAGGTGTAAGAAATTCGACTAGCAACCTTCTGTTTGGTGGAATAAGGAAGAACATTGGAGCTATGAATCGGAGCCTCAAACGTCTGAATCTGACCAGACTCCCCTTCTTGCTGAGGTTTAACATGCTTCGTCCGCACATTAACGCCTTTAACGACCACCTTGCTAGTTTCAGGATAAACCCGCAAAATCTCACCGACTTTGCCCTTGTCGCTTCCTGAAATCACCTGAACAGTGTCACCCTTCTTCACATGCATTTTGTAACGCAGCTTGCCCATCACAACACCTCCGGAGCTAGCGAGACGATCTTGGTAAAGTTCTTATCGCGCAACTCCCGCGCAACCGGGCCAAACACGCGAGTTCCTCTGGGGTTGCCATCATTGTTGATAATGACCGCGGCGTTGTCGTCAAACCGAATGCTCATGCCGCTATCGCGCCGCAGCCCCTTCTTAGTTCGCACAACTACTGCACGGACTACATCAGACTTTTTGACCGCCATATTCGGAATAGCATCCTTAACAACGGCAATGATCACATCTCCTACACCGGCATAGCGGCGGTTCCCCCCCAGCACTCGAATGCACATCAGCTTGCGAGCGCCACTATTGTCCGCCACGTTGAGATAAGTTTCCTGTTGAATCATGGTGTCTCTCCTCCGGGGTGGACTAGCTCTCTGAAGTCTGATTTAGGATATCCACGACGGTCCAACGTTTAGTGCGGCTGAGCGGACGGGTTTCTTGAATCCGAACGCGATCGCCCGTCTTACACTTGTTTTCTTCGTCGTGAGCTTTGTAGCGCCTCGTTCGCACCATAATCTTGCGATACTTCGGGTGAGGGGCACGGTTTTCGACCGCAACGACGACCGTCTTTTCCATCTTGTCGCTCACCACGACTCCAACTCGCTCTTTGACTGCCATGGCCCCTTACTCCTTCTCTGCATCCGCTAGTGCGGCTGCCAGTTGCCGCTCCCGTTCCACCGTCATCAGTTGCGCCAGCCGATGGCGGACATGTCTAAACTGATGCGTTTTTTCCAACTGCCGCGTCGCCTTTTGAAAGCGCAAGTCAAATAACTGTTTCTTGGCGGCTACGATTTGTTCACTGAGTTCCTGATCACTCAGATCTCGAACTTCTGAAATCTTAGGCAGAGCCATCCCTACGACTCCTCCACTTTTTGTGCTTCTTGTTCTTGTTGTTGCTTGACGATGAACTTGGTCTTGATGGGGAGTTTATACTGTGCCAGTCGCATCGCCTCACGGGCCGTCTCTTCCGACACTCCAGCAATCTCAAACAAAATGCGACCTGGCTTTACCACTGCCACCCAAAACTCAGGGTTGCCCTTACCAGACCCCATCCGCGTTTCAGCCGGACGCATGGTGACGGGCTTATCCGGAAAAATGCGAATCCAGATCTTGCCGCCCCGACGGATATACCGAGTCATGGCTCGACGGCTAGCCTCAATCTGGCGGGAGGTAATCCAGGACGGCTCCATCGCCTGAAGCCCAAAATCACCAAAGTCAATGTTGTTGCCGCGAGTTGCCCGCCCTTTCATGCGGCCGCGCTGCTGCTTGCGAAATTTAGTTCGTCTTGGACTTAACATGGCTCATTACCTTGAAATTGAAGCTAGGGTTGGGTTGGAGATGGAAGCACTGGTCTGATTCAGCTTTCGCCCTTCAGCTCGCCTTCCCTATCCTTCGTTAGAACGATCCTCAAACTGACGGCGGCGCTGCTGACGACGGCGAGGCGGCACGTTAGAAGCGGCTTCTTGCGTCACTCGTTCTTGCCCAGGGATAATCTCACCTTTGAACACCCACACCTTAATCCCCAAAATGCCGTAGATCGTCTGTGCAGTGGTGTAGGCGTAATCGATATCCGCCCGCAGTGTATGGAGTGGCACCTTGCCCTCGCGAGTGTACTCAGTGCGAGCAATTTCCGCGCCATTTAGCCGCCCACTGACCTGAATTTTGATGCCCTGCACGCCCGATTTCTGAGCGCGAGTGATGGCCTGACGCACCACCCGACGGAAGGAAACCCGCTTTTCAAGTTGTTGCTGCACATACTCAGCAATCAGCGCAGCGTCAGCGTCCACACGGGTGACTTCAACCACATTAATCCGAATCTGGCGGCTGGTATCTCCCAGTTCCTTCTGAAGACCCTCACGCAGTTTCTCAATTCCCGCACCACCGCGACCCACGACTACACCTGGGCGAGCCGTCAAAACTTGGAGGTCGATCTGATCGGCCTTGCGCTCAATACGAACCTCAGAGATGCCTGCACTGCTCAACTCTTTGGCGACATACTTGCGGATTTTGTAGTCCTCTTGCAACAGCTTAGGATAGCGGCTGGAGTCAGCAAACCAGAGAGAGCGATGCTCCTGGGTTATGCCGAGGCGGAAACCAATTGGATGAATCTTCTGTCCCACAATGCGTCCTCAGAAAAGGCAAGAATTTGAGTGAAGGGTATGAAACAAGGGGCGATCGCCATTCAACAGACTCGAACTAGGCCCTAACTTACGCTTCAGCACCTGGCGCGACCGCAATCGTAATATGACAAGTCGGCTTGCGAATCTGATAAGCCCGACCCTGAGCGCGGGGGCGAAACCGCTTCAGCACAGGGCCCTGATCTGCATAGGCCGTCGTCACCACCAAGTCAGCAGGCGCATAGCCCTCGTTATGCTCAGCATTGGCAACGGCAGACCGCAACACCTTAAGCACCGGATCGCAGGCGCGATAGGGCATAAACTCCAGGATGATCAGCGCCTCTCGATAAGAACGCCCCCGAATCTGATCGAGAACCCGACGCACCTTGTGAGGCGACATCCGGATATAACGGGCAACAGCCTTTACTTCGTCTGCGGTCGTAACTGCCATGATGATTTCCTCTCAAGTGTCTTGCAGCAGTCTTTCAAGGTTTAAGCAACAGCAAGCACCAAATCCAAGTATTTGTAAACTACGCGAACATCCTGAATAAACCTGACCTAGCCCTAGCGACGAGACTTCTTGTCGCTCTTGGCATGTCCCCGGAAGGTACGAGTCGGCGCAAACTCACCCAACTTATGACCCACCATTTGCTCCGTCACATAAACGGGAACATGCTGGCGACCATTGTGAACGGCGATCGTATGTCCAATCATCTGAGGCAAAATCGTAGACGCACGAGACCAAGTTTTAATCACTTGCTTATCGCCCTTCACATTCAACGCTTCAACCTTCTTTAGCAGATGGTCAGCCACGAAAGGGCCTTTCTTGAGTGAGCGAGACATAACCGACTTACCTCCACCAATTGACCATACGTATGAACGCCAACGAACCGTAACTCCTGCGAAAAGATCAGAACCTTAAGACTCACGGCCTCCGCGACCCCGCTTAGACGTGCGGCGGCGACGGCGAACAATGAGCGCATTACTTGCTTTCTTCTTCTTCCGAGTCTTCATACCCAACGCTGGCTTGCCCCAAGGAGTCACAGGGCCAGAACGACCAATTGGTGCCCGCCCCTCACCGCCACCATGAGGGTGATCGACTGGGTTCATCACGCTGCCGCGCACTTCTGGGCGACGACCTAGCCAGCGCTTACGCCCTGCTTTGCCCAAGCTGATATTGCGAGACTCTGCATTGCCAACCGCGCCAATCGTGGCATAGCACTCGCGACGTACCATCCGCACCTCTGTAGACGGAAGGCGAAGCGTCACAAAGTCGCCTTCTTTCGCCACAATTTGCGCCGAAGCACCCGCCGCACGAACGATCTGCCCACCTTTGCCAGGAACCAGTTCCACATTGTGGACCGTCGTACCCAGCGGCATACTGCCCAAAGGCAAGGCATTGCCGACTTCAAAGGGAGACTCTTCACCCGCAATAACGGTTGTGCCAACCGTCAAACCCGCAGGGCAGAGAATATACCGCTTCTCACCGTCCTGGTAATAAAGAAGTGCAATCCGAGCGTTGCGGTTGGGATCGTATTCAATTGCTGCTACTTTGGCAGGAACATTTCGCTTGTCGCGGCGGAAATCAATCACCCGATATAGTCGCTTGTGCCCACCACCCCGATGACGACAGGTGATTACACCCCGGTTATTGCGCCCCTTCGAACGATGAATCGAACGGGTCAAAGACTTTTCTGGCTCACTGCGCGTGATCTCAGCAAAGTCGGCCACGGAGCGCTCTCGCGTGCCGGGTGTATAAGGTCGATATGTACGAATGCCCATGGCTTCAATCTCTCAAGGGGATGGCTTTCAGACGTTATACTTCGGGGAACAGAACGATGGAATCTCCTGTTGCCAGGGTCACAACTGCCCGCTTGTACTGGGGCTTGTGTCCAGCAAATCGACCAACTCGGCGATGCTTTTTTGGGGGCCTGCTGGTGTTCACACCAACCACCTTCACTTCAAACAAGGACTCGATCGCAGCCTTAATTTGCGGTTTTGTAGCACTGGGAACCACTTCAAAGACGTACTTGTTTTCTTCTAGAAGCTGGGTCGCCTTTTCAGTGACCAGGGGACGGCGAATCAAATCTGCCAGGTTGCGCGAATCAAACTTAGTCACCGTATACCTCCTGCACTTTTTCCAGGGCAGACTTAGTTGCCACGATCTTGTCAGCAGCCAGCAAATCAAAGACGTTGAGATTGGCAGCAGAAATCAACTTAATGGAGCTAATATTGCGAGCTGACAGATAAACCATCTCATCTCGCTCAGAGACAATCAGGAGAGCCGTCTCATTTTTGCCTACGCCCCACCGAGCAAGAGCCTGTGCCAGTTCTTTCGTCTTGGGACGGGGCAACTCGCCAACAAAATCCTGAACCACAATCAGGTCTTCGGCACGGCTTTGAAGAGCGGTTCTGAGCGCCAAGCGCCGCTCCTTGCGGTTCATCTTGACAGAGTAGTCTCTGGGCTTGGGGCCAAAGATAACGCCACCGCCGCGCCACAGGGGAGAGCGGATAGAGCCTGCGCGGGCACGACCAGTTCCCTTTTGCCGCCAGGGCTTGCGCCCGCCGCCTCTGACTTCAGAACGGGTCTTTGTAGAAGCGGTGCCCTGACGGGCATTGTTCATCTGGCGCACTAGGGCCCGATGGACGATGTGGGATGCATTGTCTTCGTTAGCAACACGCAGATCTAGCGAGGCGGTGCCAGCGCTTTCACCCTGCCAATTTTTAACTACACACTCAACCATGGGTCTGTTTCTCCTCGTCGGGGTGCTGGCTCACTGCTCCAATCACCAAAATCGCAAAATCTAAATGCTCAGCGAATGCTTAGTTTGCCTTTCCGACCTGCTTGGCAGGGACGATGTTAATCAGGGCACCTGGCTTGCCAGGAATTGCTCCTTTGATTAGGAGTAAGTTGCGATCGCCATCAACCCGCACGATCGTTAGCTTCTTAATTGTGGTTCTCTCACCACCAAGACGACCTGCCATGCGCTTGCCAGGATAGACGCGACCTGGCGTAGTGCCTGCTCCCGTAGAACCCGGAAGACGGTGGTTCTTGGAACCGTGGGCCATTGGGCCCCGCTTGAAGTTGTGTCTCTTTTGGTAGCCTGCGAAACCCCGTCCGATACTGGTGCCAATCACGTCTACCTGCTGGCCCGGCTCGAAAATATCTGCCTTAATCTGCTGACCCAGTTGAAAGGTGCCAGGACTGTCGAGACGGTACTCCTTCAGGTGGCGCAGAGGCGGTGCCTCAGACTTTTTGAGATGGCCGAGCTTGGGCTTGTTCAGGGCTTTTTCGGCAACTTCGCCAAAGCCGACCTGAACAGCGCTATAGCCATCTACTTCCACCGTCTTGATCTGCGTGACTGTGCAAGGGCCGGCCTGAACGACAGTAACAGGAATCGCTTTCCCCGCTTCATCAAAAACCTGGGTCATCCCCAGTTTGGTTCCAAGAATTCCAACAGACACGGTTAATCGTCTCCCTATTTACACGCTGCAAGGGTGCCAGACAAGAATTGCCTCGCAAACTTCATCAGACACCAAGATATCTTGTTGAACCCAATCAAGCCTAAGACTGCCTTGCAGCAGACTCAACCCTTGAATTTGCTCTACAATCTTGCAGACAGACTAATCTAGCTCAAATAAATGGCTTCTGCCTGAGTCGCCAGGACTTGAGCAGATGAACCACCCAGTATCCTTTGAAGGGCTACCTAACTAGCGGCAAAGCGCAGGATACCGCTACCAGGAAGACACTCACAAATATGCGCGGCCCGTTTTTGGCGACAATTTCAGATTATAAATCAATCGACATAGATTGTCTAGCAAGTGATCATCAAAATTTGGAGACGACTTGCAGAAAATTTATGCCTTTTCTAGGGTAGCGCATCTAAACAGAATTGTGAAAAAACTTCGCGATCGCCGTCCTGTCTAGTTGCATACCCATACCAGGATTGCTACGGATCATCTAGCTGTCCTATCGGGTCAAGCGTGGCTTCGACGCAATCACCATCTCTGGAATTGTGATCTAGACTCGAATCTCATCAGCAAAGCTAGCCCAGCGGACAAAGTGAAACGGCCCCGCTACCGAACCCCAAATATGCTCGTCGGTTTCTGGATCGCGCCCCCGGTCGAGGCTGATAAAGATTTGATCATCGATTTCAAACTCACTATCGAGGTAAGTTTCCTTGCCGCGACGCGTCACCATGCAGGCTTTGCCAGGTTCCACCTTGCCACGAAAGCTGTGGCCCGTCCACTCCACAATCATGTTGCAGCCGGGCAATTTTTCTAGGCGATCGCCCGTTAGCTTGCTCAACCGACTCAGGTCGCGAGACGCTCCGTAAAACTCGGTTTCGTCTTTGACCGTGTAGTTTTCAATCTCAATATGATCGCCTGCATCTACCAACTTCAGCACTCGCAGCCGATAGGGATCGTTTAGCGCATAGTCGTAGGCTTGTTCCACAAACAGGCTGATGCCCGACAGCAGATCAGTCGGTAGCGGCCGCATACAGACCCGGATATGGGCGAAAAAGGGCGGGTTTTCAAAGGCCTGTTCTTGGTTGCTAAAGTCGGCAGCCATCCAGCGGGCTAGGGCGGTAAGGTCAGTCGAATGAGTCATGGGCGATCGCGTTTTGAAGCATTGCACATTGCCCTTTATTGTAAAGGAATGAGGGTCAGGGATTAGCGGCTGGTTCTGTAGCGCGAATGTGAAGGGAACAGGGGAGCAGGGCTGACGCAGAGTTTTGACGTAATCCAACTGAATAATCTGACTGGATAACCTAGCTCCAATCTGACTGAGTAATCTGACTTAAAAATCAATCTGGCTTAAATAAGAGTATGAGTAAACGGATGAGTCAACGTTTAGCAGGACGGGTTTTGGAATGAGCGCGGAGTTCGATTCGACTCATGTTTCGATTAGCGACCAAGTGACGGCGGCCCGTAACGGGGCTGTGGTATACGATGCATCCAACTGGGGGCGCATTTTAGTGTCTGATGGCGATCGCCTGCGGTTTTTGCACAATCAGACGACAAACACCTTCCAGACCCGCCAACCGGGCGAGGGCTGCGACACCGTGTTTGTCACTTCGACAGGGCGAACCATTGACCTGGCAACGGCCTATGTGCTGGAAGATTCGGTGCTGTTGCTGGTGTCGCCGAGTCGCCGCGAGTTTTTGATGAACTGGCTGGATCGATTTATTTTCTTCGCCGATAAGGTCAAGCTGGCGGATATGACCTCAGAAACAGTGACGCTGGTGCTGATCGGCCCAGAGAGCGATCGCCTGCTTGAAACCCTGGGAGCGGGCGATCGCCTTGGACAATCCTACGGTAGCCATGCTGTTTACCCCATTGCAGGAACAGAGGTGCGGGTTGCGGTGGGCAGCGGTCTGGGGCTACCGGGCTACACGCTGATTGCTCCAGGAGCAGCAGCAAATGCCCTCCAAACAGCGCTACAAACGGCGGGCGCAACGAGGCTAGAAGATGCTGCCTGGGAGCGATTGCGAATCGAGCAGGGGCGACCGATGCCAGACCACGAACTGACGGAAGACTACAACCCGCTAGAAGCAGGACTCTGGCACACCATTTCGCTGAACAAGGGTTGCTATATCGGACAAGAAACCATCGCCCGCCTGCACACCTATCGCGGAGTCAAACAGCAACTTTGGGGGGTGCAGTTCCAGGCCGCCGCACCGCAAGATGCAGTGCTAACCTCTGGCGAAGAGAAGGTGGGGCATTTGACTAGCCAGGTGGAAACCGAATCAGGTGCGGTGGGATTGGCCTACATCCGCACAAAAGCAATCGAGGCAGGGGTGGGCACTGTGCAAGCAGGCAATGTGAAAGGGACGCTAGTGCCGCTGCCCTTTCTCAGCCACGAATATCTGTAGCGCTTGCAACTATAGCGATTGCCGCAATGAACCGTGCTGGCAGCGTAGGCATACACAGCACAGCGCCCCGCCACCAATGTCCATTCTCCCAAGCAAGACTTTGAATGGAACTTTTGGAAGCGCCGCAGGCGCTTGGCTACCCAAAACCTAAAAATCCAAAATCGATTCAGAAACTATTCTGCTGCCGGAGCCTGCTTGGGAACCGTGACAGTCGGCAACGCTGCCTGAGCGTCTGCTGCACTGGGTTCTGTTGCTGCCTCAACTTGGGGGGTTGCACGCTCGGCCAGCTTGCCAAAGTCTTGCAGCCCCTTCACCGAAAACTCAGACTCAGATTTTTCGACCTTAGTCTCTGGAGCCGCCAGAGCAAGCTGAACCCCGTTAAACAAGTTGTTCAGCGCGGTTTGCAACACCAGTCCAGCATCTAGCGCCACCCAGCCCTGAGGTGTTAGCTCGCGAAACTCGAAGTGGAGGTGTGGCCCGGTAGACAGGCCCGTGCTACCGACGCGACCAATCACTTCGCCTTGCTCAACGGTCTGCCCCGGGCGCACAAAGAGTTCTGACATGTGGGCATAAAGCGTCTGCTCACGACCGCCGTTGTGATTTAGCACCACCGTCAAGCCATAGCCACGCAGATAGTCAGCCGTTTCCACGCGCCCCGAAAAGGCAGCCAACACCGGGGTTCCCGTCGGGGCGGCGAGGTCTGTGCCGTAGTGAAATCGCGCATCTCCAGTGACCGGATGCACGCGCCAACCGAAGGCTGAAGAAATGGCGGCGGGAATCGACAGCGGAAACATCAAACTGGTATTGCCATTGCCGCGCAGCGCCAGAGGACGAATCGTGCGGTTGTAGAAGGACTGTAGCGAGGCAACCGATAGGCTGAGGGCACGCCCACCGCCTGCGGGAGCACTGGCAGATACTGCGCCAGGAACAGCGCCAGGGGCGATCGCCTCGGTTCCTGCAATCGGCTTGCCCGTTTCGGGGTCGATTTGCGCGGTCGTAACACCAGCACCCACGCCCGGAGCGCAAACGCTGTTGGGTACCCCCGCACCGGGTGGCAGCACGACCTGACAGCCCGTAGACCGTTCCGAAAGGACGACCGGCGCTTGCCCACTGCGGGTTGAGCCAAGATCATATTGCGCTGTGTCGTCAATAAAAACGTTGGTGTAATCTTGCGGATTGAGCGAGGGCTGGCTTGCAGCGGGCGGCCGCTCGGCACGAACGGGCGCTTCGCTAGCAGAGTCGCTTGCACCAGTTGCACGAGGCTGAACAGGGGAGGGCGATCGCTCCGGAGTGGGACGCTCAACCACGGGCTGGGGTAGCGGAGCGGGTTGAGCCGTCGGAGCTTGAGGCGCAGGCGTTGTTTCTCGATTCAACCGGGGGATACGAGCGGGTGAAGGGGTCTCCAATACAGCGGGGGATGGGTGAGGCGAGAGCAACTCTTGGGCACTGGGCACAACCTCGGCACTGTCTGTCGTCTGGGCGATCGCCACTGTGCTTGGCAAAATTCCGGTACTGCCTAGAATACCCAGCCCCAAAACTACCGACAGGGAGTGGCGCACGCTATCCGCTTTCGTAGCAGAGTTCTTGGCAGAGGTAGTGTTCCGATTCTGAGTCATCACTATTCCTAACAAACGAGTCCTGACAAACGAGTTTTGGCGAACTAAGTCTTGGCAAACCAAGCCTTGAGAAATGAGCGATTTCCGTCAGTTTTTGCGCTATTCTGCGCCACATCTTGAGCCATAGCGACGCTCAGCAGTCTTACTTCACGGCTCTCCGCACGACTTCGTAAACCATCCTAACCAACAATTCGTAACAACTACGGGGATAAAGCCAAGCTTGATGACGACTTCATCAATCCATATAAATTTCGTATCAAGTTCATATCAAGCAAGTTCATACTAAGCAAGCCTCAATACTTAATATTGCTTCTTCATAACTTGTTTTTTCTTAACACAGAGTCGGCCAGCTTGGCCGTCTTCGGGACGCTCTCCAGCAAAGCAAGGGTGACTAAATTGCCCCAAATTGCCCCAAATTGACCAATTGACCAAATATTAAACCTCTTGCATGAATGCTGTTTTGAGGGCGTGAGTCGTAGCGCGGCGGTACCACGCCACAATCCACATAAGAAGTCTATTGCTGGATTGCTTACTAAAACCTTGGGTTGGTTCACTTGGGCCGATCCACGCAGATTGGTTCACCCCGGCAAGCGCCCCGTGGAGACCTATGTAATTTCTTGGCACATCCTATGCAGGCTGTCCATTTCCTCGGCGACTGCCGAGAGTCGCTGCTCAGTAGCTGGACAAAGGCGACTTTGGAGATTCTTCACCCCCTAGGGTCGCTGCTCAGGAAATGTTGGGCGATCGCCCACCCGCCCCAGACCCTCAGCCTTCAGAACAAGTTCCCGTTGGGTAACCCAACCGAATGCTGCCAGGGGGCAACAGACGCTCTGAAAAGTTCGAGGTCTGATTGGTTCGGACGCGCAACTGCCCATCCAAACCAATCCCTATGATTACTACAGTTTCGCCGGGGGCTTCAGCATCCCCCACCAGGGTAATTGTCTGCCCGCAGTTGCTCAGCAGCGCCTCGTATTCTGCTTGTAGCGCCTCAATGCCGCGCTGCTGCCAGAAGGCATATCCCAGCCGCAACCCTTGCAGGGCGATCGCCCCCAGTTCTTCCAAAGACGCAATTTTCAGGACATATCCCTGCTGTTTCAGCATGTGCAGGTTAATACCAGGTTTTGGCACCGGATTGGTCCAGTTCAACCCTACACCCACAACGGCCTGGCCGATATGACCCTGCTGCACCCGTGTTTCTGTCAGCACGCCGCCCAGCTTGCGACCCAGCACCACCAGATCATTTAGCCACTTGATTTGTACAGGTACCCCCGCCTGACGCAGGGCGATCGCCACCCCCCAGGCACTCCACAGGGTAATTTGGGTCGCGTGGTCTGCCCGCAGTGCTGGACGAAACCCCCAGGACAGGTACAGGCCACCCGGATGCGACTGCCACTGCCGCCCCCATTGTCCCCGCCCGGCCCACTGCTGCTCGGCTATCACAACAACTTCTGCGACGGAATTTGTTGCTAGATGCTCCCAGGCGGCTCGATTGGTCGAGTCTAGCGCTTCATAGACCTGGAGGTTCAGCCCCGCTCGATTGGGCGAAACGGAAACGCCGGAATGGGCGATCGCCGGAAGGGTGTTGTAAAACTGATCGAGGCGGAAGGGCATGAAGCGTTTTGGTTGGCTGGCAGCGTCCACGGGTTAAGAGTATCAAAAGTAAAAAAGTGTGGGCGATCGCAGTTCAGATTCCCACACTAGGTTGAAAGAATTCAGGGCAAAAGTAGGGCAAAAGTAGGGCAAAAGTACAGTGACAAAGAGCGAAAGGCTAGCTTCTGGATTTCCAAGATTTTGAAACCTGCCCCTCGACTCCAGGGCCGGACTCTGCCAAAAGCCGGACTAGAGTTCCTTCAAGCCAGCGACGAGTTGCGTCACGACATCCTTTGCGCTACCGAACAGCATCAGCGTCTTGTCCTGATAAAACAGTTCGTTTTCGACACCCGCAAACCCTTTATTCATACCGCGTTTGATGACGATGGTATGGTGCGCCTTTTCCACCTCCAAAATCGGCATTCCGTATATCGGGCTTTCTGGGTCGTGGGCGGCGGCGGGGTTCACCACGTCGTTTGCGCCGATTACCAGCGCCACATCGATATGCTCGAATTCGGGATTGATCGCGTCCATGTCATAAAGCTGTGGATAGGGCACGTTGGCCTCGGCCAGCAGCACGTTCATATGGCCCGGCATTCGTCCCGCCACGGGGTGAATCGCGTATTTCACCTCTACACCCAGCCGCTCTAGCTGATCCGCCAGTTCCCGCACCGCGTGCTGCGCCTGAGCCACCGCCATGCCGTAGCCAGGAACGATGACGACCGAGCGGGCATAGCCCAGCATCATCGCCGCCTCTTCTGTATCGACCGAGTGAACCGTCTTGTCAGCGATCGCCCCTGCCGTGCCGCCCGCCGCTTTTTCTTTTGCCTTACTAAAAGCACTAAACAAGACATTGGGCAGCGATCGGTTCATTGCCTTGCACATGATCTGCGTCAGGATAATCCCCGATGCGCCCACTAGTGCGCCAGAGATGATCAATATATTGTTTGCCAGCACGAACCCAGCCGCACTAGCGGCCAGTCCAGAAAACGAGTTCAGCAGCGAGATCGCTACGGGCATGTCTGCACCGCCGATGGGAATGGCAAACAGCACACCCAAAATCAGCGAAATAGCAACCAACATCAAAAAGGTTGCAGGATCGTTCGAGTCCGCAATCAGCAAGCCGCTGCCTACTAAGAACAGGCCAATCAGCCCAATGCTGACAAACCGCTGGAGAGGGAAAATGATCGGCACGCCGCTGAGCAGTTCTTGTAGCTTGGCAAAGGCGACCAAGCTGCCTGTGAGCGTGATGCCGCCGATAAACACGCTGAGGATGATCGTCAGCATACTACTCAACGGCAGCGCTTCGCCTGCGCCGATCAATCGCCAAAATTCCGCCATTGCCACTAGCGTCGATGCGCCGCCGCCCAAGCCGTTGAGCAAGCCCACCATCTGGGGCATGGCGGTCATCTCCACCTTTTGCGCCATCACCACGCCCACCACAGAGCCAATGAGAACCCCAACGGCAATCAGCGTGTAATCAATAATGGCGCGGTCGAGCAGCGTGGCGGCGATCGCCACTAGCATTCCCACTGCCGCCAGCACATTGCCCCGACGGGCGGTGGCGGGCGAGCCCAGTAGCTTCAATCCCACAATGAACAACGAGGCTGCCACCAAATAGGAAAGCTGGATGCCATTAAGCAAGAGTGTGTCGTTCATTTAGCTCCGCACCTCTTTTTTCCTAAACATTTGCAGCATCCGATCGGTCACCAAAAATCCACCGACGACGTTCACCGTGGCCAGGGCGATCGCCACCACCCCCAGCACCGTGGTCAGGGTTACGTTGCCACTGCCCGCCACCAACAGCGCCCCCACCACCGCGATCCCAGAAATCGCATTCGATCCCGACATCAGCGGCGTGTGCAGCGTCGGCGGCACTTTATTAATCACTTCAAACCCGACAAACGAAGCCAACACGAACACCACCAGTCCCATGATCAGGCTGTCTGCCATGCCTTTCTCCCGTATTACAAAATCGTTGAAGCTTTGGAGCGAGGGAAGAGGGAAGAACGAAGAGGGAAGAACGAAGAGGGAAGAACGAAGAGGGAAGAGGTTCTGTTTTTCGTTTTTCGTTTTTCGTTCTTCGTTCTTCGTTCTTCGTTTTTTCCGTCCTCCCATTATCCCCGCACACCCTCATACACCGCCGCTAGTGCTGCTTTCACGCGCTCATTGCGAATTTCGCCGCCGTGGGCAACGCAGGCGCTGGCGATGATGTCGTCGTCAAAATTCAGGTTCAGTTCGCCATCTTTCACCATCAGTTGCAGCAGCGAGGTGAGGTTTTTGGCATACATCTGGCTGGCGTGAATTGGCAGCGAAGACGGCAGGTTAATCGGGCCCATAATGGTCACGCCGTTTTTCACCACGTCTTTGCCCGGCTCGGTGCAGGCGCAGTTGCCGCCCTGCTCAGCAGCCAGATCGACGACCACAGAACCGGGCTTCATCTGGGCGACCATTTCTTCGGTTAGTAGGATAGGTGCTGCTTTGCCAGGGACTTGTGCCGTGGTGATAATTACGTCGGCTTGTTTGACGTGTTCAGTGAGAACCTCGCGCGATCGCGCTTTGGCTGCTTCCGAAATCTCTTTGGCATAGCCGCCCTCGGCCACCGTATCTTCTTCTAGGCTCACCTCCACGAACTTCGCCCCCAAGCTCTGTACCTCTTCCTTCACTGCTGGGCGAATGTCGAAGGCTTCCACTACTGCACCCAAACGGCGACAGGTGGCGATCGCCTGCAAGCCCGCTACGCCCGCCCCCATCACAAACACCTTCGCAGGCGGAATCGTGCCAGCCGCTGTCGTCAGCATCGGGAAAAACTTCGGTAACGCCGCCGCACCCAGCAGCGCCGCCTGATATCCCGCCACGCCCGCCTGCGATGACAGCGCATCCATGCTCTGGGCACG
>JBDNCP010000037.1:0-33541 GCA_046719575.1 Cyanobacteriota bacterium | reverse complement strand
CAAATTTGGGGCGATCGCCCAAAAACAGGACTGCTCAGCAACAGCAGTGAAACCAAGAACTGGCAAGGACTACGGGTTTACTCAGGAAAGGTATCCAGAAATTTATGAAGTTTTGATGAAGGGCAGTAAAATTACTGACAAGCACCCAGCTTCCCCGATATAAGTTAGCTATACAAAAAGAAATAACTAGAAACCTGGCGTAATTCAAAATCCAAGCTCGAATCTATTCGCTGATCAGCCTGTTTGGGGCGAAGCATTCGAGTTGTGTGTGGGTTTGGGTGTTGATCACTAATTTTTAACTGGAACGCTGATCTCGAACTTGGGGATTTCGTTTTTTGCGGGGCGATCGCCCACTGGTTCTAGTTTTCAGGTCATTTTTGGGAACCGTTCTTCTGATATCTACCTCTCATTCCGGTTATTTCAGAACCCCCAATTCAACATGGGTGACTGTATCGCAGCGAACTGGCAACATCTGACGGAATGCGACAAAACTGGTGAATTAGTTGAATGGGTTTGGATTAGCAAAGTGGTTTAGGCAGGGTCATGGCATCTATAAAACAGTTGGCAATTCGCGGGACGGCTTGGGTTGTCCTGACCTACGGCATCTCCCTAGCATTGCGGATTGGCAGCAACCTCATTTTGACCCGTCTGCTCAACCCCGAAATGTTCGGAAAAGTTAGCTTGGTCTGGGTATTTTTGGGTGCGCTAGTGTTGTTTTCAGATCTGGGGGTTGCGCCTAGCATTATCCAGAGCAAGCGTGGCGATGACCCCGATTTTCTAAACACCGCCTGGACGATTCAGGTTATTCGAGGATTCATTTTGTGGGCAGGCAGCCTGCTGATTGCCTGGCCAGTTGCCAGCTTTTATGGGCAGCCAGAGCTGGTTTTGCTGCTTCCGTTTATGGGGCTTTTCTTGGTGATTGATGGGTTCAACCCAACCAAGCGAATTACGCTCAATCGCCAGCTCTCGATGCGACATATTTCCACACTGGAAATCAGCGCTCAGGTCGTGTCGGGTGTCATCTTAATTATCTGGGCGTGGCTGAGTCCGTCGATTTGGGCGATCGCCTCTGCGGGGGTCATTTCTGCGGTTATCACTCTGATTCTAAACATTTGGAGTATTCCTGGACCCCTGAATAAACTTGCCTGGGATCGGTCGGCCGTTCGAGAGATCTTAAACTTTGGAAAGTGGATTTTTGCATCCAGCGCGATGCATTTCCTGGCAACTCAAACCGATCGGCTGGTGCTTGGAAAACTGATTACTCTCTCGATGTTTGGGATTTATAACCTCGCCCTAGGAATCGCAATTTTGCCCTCCACGCTGATCGAAAAAGTGGGCGGCACGGTCATCTTTCCTTCCCTGGCAAAACTGATTCATCTAGAGCGATCTGAACTGCGAGCCAAGATTCTCAAAAATCGGGGACTGGTATTAGCAGCCATTGGGGTGCTGCTTGCTCTGCTGATTAGCACAGGCGACATTATTATCTCCATCATGTATGATGACCGCTACCGTCAGGCAGGGTGGATGCTGTCGGTTCTCTCAGTAGGAATCTGGCCCCTAGCCCTGACGAATACCATCGGTCCTGTTCTGCTGGCGCTGGGGCAGTCTCAGTATTCAGCATTTGGCAAATTCTTAAGTTTTTTATTTCTAATTCTAGGAATTCCGTTAGGCGCACACTTAGCCGGAGATTTTGGAGCTGTAGTAGCGGTTCCCATCAGCAACCTCCCCATCTATGCAGCGAACCTCTATGGACTTTGGAAGGAGCGCCTGCTTTGTATTGGGCAAGACCTCCGGCTCACGCTCGTTTTTCTGACAATTTTGGCTTTGTTCCTAGCGGGTAGAGTCATGTTTGGAGTCGATTTGCCAGCGATTAAGGTCTAGCGTCACGGTCTCGAAGGTGCGAATTTCTAGAAATGTCTCTGGCTTCTTCAGAAAAGTGATTAAAGTCCGATGATTATTCCTCCTGCGCCTGCACTGCTTGCATGGATTCCGATTGTGGTTAGTTTGTTTCGACAGTTGTCGATTCAATGGGCAATTGTTGTGAGCTTTGTGACGGGGTTTCTCTATCTGTCTCAGTTTGAATTTGAGTTTCCATTGCTGATTCCAGGAACTCGAATGGCGATTACGACCTATGCAGTTTTCTTGGGAATCATCCTATTTAATGCCGAAGCAAAGCGCCTGTTTTCTTTCCGTTTGAGCTGGTTTGATTTGCCAATGATCGTGTGGTGGATCTGCCCATTCATTTCGTCTATCTCCAATGATTTAGGCATTTTTGATGGCTTGAAAGAGCTAGGCGCTCAGACCATTATCTGGGTCTTGCCCTATCTGTTGGGTAGAATTTATCTCCGGGATTTGGAGGGACTTAGAAAGCTGTGCCTAGGGATGATTGTAGGGACATTGAGCTATATGCCTCTCTGCTGGATCGAGATGCGCCTTAGCCCAATCTTGCACCAGACTGTTTACGGATTTGATGGATCAGGGGGGCGGATTGGTCAAAATGTTATTGAAGGAGTTGGCTATCGACCGATTGTGTTTCAGGCGCATGGATTGGTTGTGGGAGCCTGGTTTATGTCTGCCGCTGTAATTTCGGTCTGGCTTTGGAAAAGTGGAACGATCCATCGTCTATTTGGGCTGCCATTTAAGTGGCTGGCGATCGCCATTGTGGTTCAGTCTTTCCTGACGCGATCGCTGGCAGCAACAGTCTTTTTCTGTGGGGGTGTTTTCATCTTTTTTGTCAGCAAGTACTTGAGAAACTTTTTGCCGCTCCTAGCCATTTCCTTCTGCATTTTAATTTATCTGCACAATGGCATCTCAGGCTCTCTGGCAAAGGACGGCATCACCGCAGCCGTCAGTGGGGTTACGTCGGAAAGCAAGACCGAATCTCTGCAATTTCGGCTTAATTCTGAAGATGTTCTGGTTGACAAAGCCAATCAGAGAATGTGGTTTGGCTGGGGTGGAAATGGGCGAAATCGCGTGATTGATCAAAGGGGTTATGAATACGTCACTGATAGTTTGTGGATTATCGTGTATGGCACTCGCGGGCTGACCGGATTGGTGAGTATTACGCTCGTCTTTTTGCTTCCCAGTCTGTTGCTGATCTTTTACTTTCCCACGGCTGCGTGGCATCATCGCAGGCTTGCACCTGTGGCGGCCCTATCCGTCGTACTCGCACTAAACATGGCAGATGCGCTGCTCAATGCCTTTCCTCATCCGCTGTTGACGATTTCAGCGGGAGGCATTTTGGGCTTGTTTGCCGACCATACTCAGTCTAGAACGGTGGGCGTTGCGCTCAGCGCAGTTGACCCTCCTGCACTGGCGACCTCAGCGATCGCCCCCCTGCCCCAACGCAGCAGCGCGAAGTAGGGCGATCGCCTCTTCCAACCAGTTCAGATAAACTTGCTCTCTGCGACACACAAGCTCCAGCACGAGCCGTCGGAGTCGTTGTTCTCTTGTGGCGCTGGGGTCATCGAGTGGCGGCACCTCTACTTGCTGACAGGTTGCCAGCTTCTCCGGATGAGTCGTCAATCCTGCGTTTAGGAGGTGCAAAGTTGCTGCGTCGGGCAACTGCGCTGCAAAATAAAGCCATACCAGCAGCGGATCTCGCACCACGGGCAGCGGTTGATGCGTTTGCAGCCATCGAGTTAGCTCTGCGGTTCCCGTTTCTATGATGCATGTGATGCAATAGACCTTTCGGTTTGGGCGATCGAATGAACGATGCCATCGACGCAAGTTTATCGGGTCAACCAGCGAGTGCCAGGGTTGTGATTCTGGGGACGGGCTGGTTTCCCAAAACGCCAGGGGGCATGGAGCGATACGTGTATGAGCTGGCAAATCATTGGTTCAGGGGCGATCGCCTGGAATTAGCCGGAGTCGGACTGCCTGATCATTCAGAACGCGGTGAGCTTCACTTGACGAACCTGGCTGAACCCGATCGCCCATTACCTTGGCGGCTGTGGGAGGCGCGTCGTCGATTTGCCCAGCGCACGCTGCAAGCCGATTTTCGGTCAATTGATGCCGTCAACCTCCACTTCGCCCTTTACAGCCTGCCACTGCTCGACCTGCTGCCGCCGGATGTGCCCGTCACCTTTACCTTTCACGGCCCCTGGGCGCTCGAAAGCCACCAGGAAGGAGCCAGCAGGCTGAGCGTTTCGCTAAAGCGCTGGGTCGAGCAGCGTGTCTTTGCCCGGTGCGATCGCTTCTTGGTATTGAGTAAAGCCTTTGGCGCGATCCTGCATGAGTCCTACGGTATTTCCTGGAGCCAGATCCACGTTGTGCCTGGCGGGGTAGATACGCGCCACTTTGCGCCCACCCTGTCGCGTTCCGATGCCCGTGCGTCGCTGGGCTGGCCGGGCGATCGCCCCATTTTGTTCACGACTCGGCGGCTGGTGCAGCGCATGGGGCTAGACCGCCTGCTGCAAGCGCTGGTCTGGGTGAAGGCTGCTATACCAGACGTGTGGCTGGCGATCGCAGGCAAGGGCCCCCTCCGCCAAGGGCTAGAGCAGCAGGCAGCCGAACTGGGGCTGCAAAATCACGTCCAGTTTCTCGGTTTTTTGCCCGAAGCAGACCTCCCCCTCGCCTATCAGGCAGCCGACTTGACCGTGATGCCCAGCCTCAGCCTAGAAGGATTCGGTCTAGTTCTGCTAGAGTCGCTGGCATCTGGAACGCCTGCCCTTTGCACACCCGTCGGCGGAATGCCAGAAGTTCTCCTGCCCTTTTGCCCAGACTTGGTGACAGACTCGACGGAGCCAAGGGCGATCGCCCAACGGTTGACCGAGCTTCTCAGGGGAGAACGCCCCCTACCCAGCCGCGATGCTTGCCGCCAATATGCCGTCAACCAGTTCGACTGGCAGATCATCGCCCCACAAGTGCGGCAAGTCTTGCTATAGCGTTTTTGGAAGCCAGTGAGGTTTAGTGTGGTTTACGAAGAAAAACCCGTGACGGATGGCTAGGCAGCTTGGAAGGGCGATTTGGAAGGGCGATCGCTCCCGTTTCAGCAAGGTCACGTACGTAATCCATAGCACATTACGGATCGCGCCAACTCCCCCTCGAACGAGGGCCAACCCCAGATGCGGCTCGGAGTTTTGCATTCTGTTCTGAGATTCTCTTGCTATTTCTTCATTGCCGATGCTCTCCGTAAAGACTCGAAAGTTTAAAGTTGCGACTGTAACGCCGGGTGATGTTTATTCGGGGCGTTTTCTGGGAAAACTTGGAGAAACCCTAAAATTTTCGGGGAGCTTCAAAGACTCAACCGTATTCGTGCGGTTACTTTAACCTGAAAGTCCATTTAGGCTGGAAAGTGGATGCAAGCATGGGTCGGTTTCTCAATCGACTGGGGATGACACCCAAGGCTGATTACGGGCATTGCCCCAGCCTCGAGGGTGGATACGCAGAGCGTACGGATTTGCCGTCTTCTTTGCTGCCCCTCGTTTCAGCGAGGCTCCTCCGCTTCTTCTGTTGCTAAAGCTGAATCGATGGATGAAGCCAGACCCAGAGAACCACTGCAAGTAATTGGCCTGTCAGTCTCCATCCTTGAGTGCTGATTTAGAGTGATGGCTGCGCTTTTGCTTGCTTGTTATTGGCTTCCGGTCAGATTGCCCAAACCCTCTGTTTTGCCAGTTGTTTATGATTAACCTCAACCCCCTGACCGCTTTTCCTGCCGACTCGCTGGAAACTTCTTCCAATCCTTCTGATTATGCGCTACAGCAGCGTTTGGGGCTTTATCGTGTCTTTCTCAAGCTCTACGAACATAACCGCGAACTGCTCGATGAGATTCTCAATCTAGAAAATTCGGGCAGCAAGTCCTTGGCGGGTGTTGCGTTTCCCTTCGTTCAGGGACTTGTGCTGGGCGATCGCGTTCACTTGGTAACCAATCTGCTGAAGGGCGCAACCCAGTCGCTCTCTCAGCCCCAAAATATTTGGACAATTGGGCGCGACTCTCGACGAGTGGTGCTGCCTATTCAAGACAAGCGCCTCTCTCGCTGCCACGCTGCCATCGTCTACGACGAAGGGGGATTTCGCCTGGTTGACCTCAACAGCAGCAACGGTTCCTATCTCAACGGCGAGATGATTCGCCATTCCGTGCGTCTCAAAGACGGCGATCGCATCCGGCTAGGCAGTCTCACCTTCTCCTTCTTTATCTGCAATACGGCGCAGGTGCTGCCGCCGGTTTCCGAAGAACTGCTGTCGCAGGTGCGAACTCTGTCGGCTGCGTCTGACCCCAAGCGGGCGATCGCCTATCCTGCGGCTCCCAGTGTCAGCCAACCCTCCCCAAACCCTGCTGCTTCTGTGCCGGCTGAATTCTCATCGCCCCTGGCAAAGAGTTGGCAGGAATCTGCATCAAAAAGTGATTCAGATACTTGCCTACAAAGCCCGGAGGAGGTACTTCCGGCTCAGGTCAACCCGCTAGAAGACACGCTCATGTTTATGCGGTCTTCCACTTAGAACAAGTCGCGCATCAGACAATTCGCGCTAGAGTTGCTGACACCTGATAGAATAACTCCGTTGTTCAGCCTGTGTGTGATCGTTGAGCCAGTCGATCGACCTACCCAAAATTGATGACTTCCTCCAGGAGCTAGCTACGATCCAGCAGACTGGGTCGAAGCGGATTGCTTTGCTGGGGTCGCGCCATGTTCCCATTACGCATCAACATTTGATCGAGATGATGAGCTATGCGCTGGTGCTAGCGGGCAATCGCCTGCTAACGTCCGGCGCAACTGGAACCAATTCTGCTGCGATTCGGGGTGCGATGCGGGCCGACCCTAATTTGCTAACGGTGATCCTGCCGCAGAGCCTAGCTCGCCAGCCCCGCGAGTCGCGAGAGCAGCTAGAGCAAGTCATGCATCTAGTAGAAAACCCTGCCAATGACCCGCTCTCTCTCGCAGAAGCTAGCGCTCTGTGCAATCAGGAAATTATTTCGCGTTGTCAGCAGTTGATTTGCTTTGCGTTTCACGACAGTCATACACTTCTGAAGACTTGTCGAGATGCAGAAGATCAGCGCAAGCTCGTGACGTTGTTTTATTTTGACTAGATTTTTCAATCCGTTTGATCAGGAGAAAGCAGCGTGATTGCCAGTCTTGAGCAGCTTCCCAGCCCTTCGATTTTGCTATATGCCATTGTGGCAGCAGCTATCCTGGTCTATGTTCCATTTGGGGCGGTGGCGCTAGGCCGCGTGCAGGCAGGCTACGATATGGCTGCTCCTCGTGCCCTGTTTGACAAGCTGCCTCCCTACGCCCAGCGGGCGACCTGGGCCCATCAAAACTCGTTCGAGTCGTTCACGATCTTTTCGGCGGCGGCGCTGATGGCCTACGTCACGCAGCAGAGCGGTGGCTGGGTTAACTTGGCGGCGATCGCCTATGTCATAGCCCGACTGTTTTACTCCATCTTTTACATTCAGAATATTCCCCTGGGGCGATCGCTCATGTTTGGCATTGGCAGCGCCAGCATTGCCACCCTGTTTCTCGCCAGCCTGATGAGCTTGAAGGTCTAAACGCGTCTTCAGGCTTTCAGAGGGCGTCCTTGATGAAACTGTTAAGCAAAGCGCTTAGACGAAACATCCAAGCGAAACCATCCAAGCGAAACGTTGAAATCAGCGCTGCACCCCATTTGAAATTCCTGATTTGGCTATGGCTTCATCATTCTCTTTTGACATCGTGAGTGACTTTGATCGACAAGAACTGGTCAACGCAATCGACCAGACCATGCGCGAGGTGCAGAGTCGCTATGACTTGAAGGATACCAACACCACGCTGGAACTGGGCGAGTCGGCAATCACCGTCAACACCGACAGCGAGTTTACGCTGCAAGCAGTTCACACGATCCTGCAAACAAAAGCTGCTAAACGAAACCTCTCTCTTAAAATTTTTGACTATGGCAAGATTGAGTCTGCTAGCGGCAATCGAGTCCGTCAGGAAATTAAACTGCAAAAAGGCATTAGTCCCGAACTAGGCAAGCAAATTTCTAAGCTGATTCGAGACGAGTTCAAAAAAGTACAGGCCTCAATTCAAGGAGACGCAGTGCGGGTGTCTGCAAAGTCCAAGGATGAGTTGCAGGCGGTGATTCAGCGACTCAGACAGGAAGATTATCCCGTCGCTCTCCAGTTTACGAACTATCGCTAAATCTGCGACATTAAAGCTCTAGTTTTCGCAACTTCTCGCAGTTAGCAGCACCAAACGCAGCCGGAGGCTAATCTACAACCCGTAGGCGACCGTTTCGCAGCGCGTCAAACAGCAGATTGATCTGAGTTTGCTCCTTTTCGCCTAGCGAAGACTTAGACAAAAAGAGCGCCATAAATCGCTTCTGGTCTGCCCGCGTGATGCGTCGAGCCGCTAGAATGTCGCGAATAAGCTGGTCAATCGGCGTTTCGGAAGAAGGGGTGTGAGACCCTGGTAGATGGAAGGGCGCTTGCATATACTTGGAAACCGATGCATATTCTCATACCCATCATCGTTTGCGTAGCTTTCAGTGTAAACCGTAAATTCTGGCAACTTCGTGAAGATTTTAGATAATTTTTAAGCAATTTTGGAGAAAGTTTTCTTTTTATCAATTTGGCAATCCTAGCATTTTTGCGTAGATTTTGAGTCTATTCGAGTAAAATATCTGACTTAAGACGAAAAGCATCTCCCCTACGCCGCCTGACCGTCTGTCTTTAGGAATACCCGGAATTGCTGTAGCCCCTGATATCCATCGCTGAGAAATCGCCGCCTACTTCTAACCCTGCCAGATGGCTGTGGGCGTGCAGCAAAAGAGCGCGGCGATCGCCCTGTTTTTCCCACAGCTTCACGGTCAGCTTGCCCTGAGTCGTGTCTTGGCAGGCAAACACCATGCCCTTGGCCGTGGGCACGCGGACAGGCGTTGGGGGGCGATCGCACGTTCCCAGCAGTTCCACAAGGTGCCCCGCGTTTTCTGCCTGCATCTGCCAGTGGCCCCAGGGCTGCACCCGCCAGCGCACGGTTCCATTCCACGGCACAAATTCGTAAAACCGTCCCCGGTGGTGAATCCCCACCATGCCCACCGACTCCATCCAGCCCAGCACGCGCCGCCGCCCACCGCCCGCCGTCAGCGCCAGATCTGCTTCGCCATCAAAGGCATTGCACTGAATCCAGAACCATTTCTGCGGAAAAGCCCCACCCCAGTTTTTTTCTGCGTAGGCGGGTGCTTGGCTAAAGCAGTAGCGGGTTCCGTCCCACTCGACCCAGCCTGTGGCTAGCCCGTGCGCCATTAAGATTTGCCAGCCCGGTTCAAAAATTTGGAACCGAGATAGCCAACCCGCTGTGGCCTGTTGCGGGCGATCGCACTCTCCCCAGCCATAGACAGGCTGGATATCATAGCACCAGCGGGCGGAATGGCGACCGGGTTCGCTAAGGATGCCCTGATGATGGGTGGCGGTAAGCTGATAGCCTTCACAGGTGAATTGATTGGAGTCGTCAGACGAGATGGGCTGAGGATGCTCAGGGGAATGGAAATCGGAATATTTGGGTGAATCTTTAGAGAGATTGCATTGATCCCTCCTAGCCCCCCTTGGGAAGGGGAGGACTGAATGGTTGGAGAGATTGCATTGATCCCCCCTAGCCCCCCTTGGGAAGGGGAGGACTGAGTGGTTGAAGAGGCTGCATTGATCCCTCCTAGCCCCCCTTGGGAAGGGGGGGACTGGGTTTGACGATCTCGTGGTGAGCGGGGATCGGCGCGAGTGGCTGAGGGCGAGGGCGTGGCGATCGCCCCAAAACAGGCTCACATCTGGGAAGGTGCGGCAGAGGTACTCGTGGCGCGGGCCGAGGATTTGGGCCGTGCCGCCGCTGTAGGGCGTGCCGCCTTGGGGATCTTCGATGGAATACATAAAGGCGAAGCTTTCGCCTTGGTCGGGCAGCGTCAGCCGCAGATACCAGCCTTCAAAAAAGCGGCTGCCTTTGCCTGTCCAGTGATAGCCACTGTGAGGAGTCTGCAACCTCATTCCGCTGTGGCATCCAGGCAAAAGCTGCGGCACATGACCACGGGTGAATCGGGGCGACGATACATGGGGCAGTCAAAATTGGCGCAGGCGGTGCAGTCGGCCTCGGCGTGAAGGGCGACGGGCTGTTGGGTGGTGTAGACGCTGATGCCCTGGCTGATGAAGCCCCGTGCTTCCAGTTCCGTGAGGCGATCGCCAATGATCAACGCCTTTTGGATGCCCATCTGATGCCGAAATAAGTTAATCCGCTCGATGGTGCGCCGGAAGGTTTGCGCGGGTGTTTTGATTTCCACCAGCACCTTTTGACCCTGCGTGCTAAAGGAGGGCGGCTTATCTTGGGCGAAATGATCTCGATATTGCAGCGTAAAGGTGCCATCGGGATAGCGGAGCGGTCGCATCAGCCGCAAGAAGGGCACAGTGAAATGCCCTACCTCATCCAGCGCATACCACCAAGACTTGTGCCATGCTTCATTCGGTAAGTTAAGGATTTCATCCACTTGCTTGGGCGGAAAGCCTGCATGAGAGAGACGGGCGATCGCCTGCGCCAGTGTCAAATTACTGCCCAGCGTGTGTAGCTCCGATTCGCAGCGAGTCAGCTTGGCATATTCGCGATCTAGCTTTTTGGGGTCAATATTAGCAGCAACATGGCGGCTAATCTCTTCCGGCGAGCTAGCCAGCACGCAGGTAATGTCCTCAAAGCTCAGAATGCCGTCAATCGCCTGCCGCGAATCGACAGGTACGCCCACCTGCGAGGAAACCGAGCCAACGCGATGGGGCTGGGTGATGGGCGGCGTGCAGCGGATCAGCAGCGACTTCAGCGTAGACTCATCGGCGATCGCCAGTGCAATTTGCAACTGGTCGCGGGCGGCCGTGGCGCTGTGGGTAGGCGGTAGGGGATGAGTCAGGGCGGAGGCAGTCATAGTGCAAAACCCTAACTAAAGAGCAAATTTAGGGGAGCGAGTTTAGGGAGCGAGTTGGGGGAGGCATTGAGTGAGTTGGGTCGGGATATTGACCCTAGATTGACCCTAGATTGCCCCCAGATTGACCTCCATTGTGGAGGTTTTTGAGAATCCTGCAACCGTTTCTCACTTTCTTTTAACGCAAGGCGGTTGAGCGTAACGTCATGTTGCAAAATATTGCAAACTACATTGCAGAGAATCACAGAATATGGCAGCGCATTTCAGAGTTATTGCAGAATCGATGGCTTTTTCAAGCTGAATGCTGAACTGGGAATGCTGAACTGGGTTGAATTGAAACCCAAAAAATTCTTTGGGACATTTGGGGAGATATTTGGGACATACTGTTGCCAGCCACAAACATATTCCGTACAATGCTCCCTCAAGCTGCGAATTTGTGAATTCATGTCGATCACCGCAGCTTGCTTGCTCCCCGAAATTTTGGTCGTTTGGTCATCTACGGCATTGGCAGGTGTTAGCACCACCCACCAACGCCTGACCCCAAGACAGTCCAAGCTGTCTCAGGGCTGCGTCCATTTTAGGCCGCCCTGTCATCAGTGCTTCAA
Organism: Cyanobacteriota bacterium; assembly: GCA_046719575.1. Taxonomy (GTDB): domain Bacteria; phylum Cyanobacteriota; class Cyanobacteriia; order Elainellales; family Elainellaceae; genus Thermoleptolyngbya. The sequence continues at coordinate 22,076 of JBDNCP010000037.1, read as the reverse complement.
GTGCTTGGGCGGCCAACATTTCGGGGTTTCCCTAAACCACATCTCACCAGAGGAAACCCCAAATGCTGCAAATTCAATATGTCTGGTCGTCTCCGTACTCCGAGACGACCGAGTTTTTGCTGTCGCCGTTTACCTGCGACCTGCCGCGCCGTCGGCGACTGCGCCACTATCTCGTTGGCTCTCCGGAGGACACGCAGAGGGCAATCGACCGTCTGCACCAACTGCGCTATGCCGAACGATTTGAGTGGAGCCGCGCCGCCCTCACCTCTGACAATGGCGTGATCATTCGCCCCGATCCGGGCGACGTGCTGCGCTATATGCAGCGCAACTTTGGGGGCGATCGCCCGTAGGCATCCCCACAGTCGCGCTAGACCGAAGACCAAAGCGGGTCAGCTAAGGCCGTTGGGGCAGTCTTTGCGGGCAACCTCGTCCCTTTCAGCAGCCGTGTGATGGAGTGTCCCGGCCCCAGGCCCCAACGCTCCATCACGCGACCCTGCCTTACCACAAGCCGCGCACGGCAACTGGCACAAACCGCAGTTCTCCCGATTCACGTTCGTTTTGATAGAACACGATCAGGGTTCCCTGAGCGTCAATTTCGTAGCGCTGAGCGCCCTGCAATGCCGTGAGATAGCGAAACTCTTGATCCATCAAAAAGCCTTCGCAGGCGCGTTGGGTCGAGGCCAACGGGCTGACGCTCAACTGGCGACCCGTGGCTTGATAGCGGCCGGTAAATTGGTTGCAGCCGCCAAACCCAGACAGGCGATCGCCCACAAACTCCGCCGTCAGCCGCATGTCCTGCGACGGCACCCCTGGCTCAATGCCCGCCATCGACACCAGCCGCCAGCTTCCACTGAGGGGGCGAGCCTGGGCCAACTGCGGACGATTTGCAGCGCGATCTACCTCAACATCGCCCCCGCTCACCTGGGCTATACCGGGCTGCGCCATGCCCACACTCGCCAGTCCTAGCGCCAAAACCGCTAACCCCTGTGCCCGCTTAAATCGGGACCCTGTTTTGTTATTAAATTTTGGAGATTCCTGAGCAGATTGATCCCTGAATTGATTGCCCATGCCGGTTTCCTCTAAATCTTTTCTAAAAAGCAGCCCCCAGCATCATAAATAAACTTCTTGCATGAATGCTGTTTTGAGGGCGTGAATCGTGGCGCAGTGCCGCCGCGCCACGATTCACGCAAGCCACGATTCACGCAAGAAGCCTAATGCTTTGGCTTCGGTTTTGCGTAAAGCGCCGCAAACCGCCGCCAGGCGTGCTTTAAAGATTGCCTTGAGAATTGCTGTGAGAATTACCTTGAGAATTGCTGTGAGAACCGCTTTGAAGACTTGAAGACGGCTTTGAAGACAGCTTTGACAGAGAATTACACAAAAGCATTGCCCAGGTTGGGCGATCGCCCCTACACTCAGATTTCCAAATCCTAAATATCTAGGTCGGTGAGGTTGAGCTTCGGGCCGTAGGTTTCAATGAACTCGCGGCGGGGAGCCACGCGATCGCCCATCAGCACCGTGAAGATGCGATCGGCTTCAGCAGCATCTTCGATTTCTACCCGCTTCAGCGTGCGGCTCTCTGGGTTCATCGTGGTGTCCCAAAGCTGCTGCGGCATCATTTCACCCAGACCTTTGAATCGCTGAGTTTCGACCTTGGCGTTTTCAGGAAAGCTGGCGATGAGTTGATCCCGTTCGCGATCGCTATAACAGTAATAGTGATTTCGGCCGCGCTCAATCTTGTAGAGCGGCGGGCAGGCAATGTAGACGTAGCCCTGATCCACCATCGCCCGCTGATAGCGATAAAAGAACGTGAGCAGCAACGTGCGAATATGCGCGCCGTCCACATCTGCGTCGGTCATGATGATGATGCGATGATAGCGCAGTTGCGATGGGTCAAACTCTTCGCCCTTGATGCCCAGCCCCAGCGCCGTAATTAGCGCCTGAATCTCAGTGTTTTTGTAGATTTTGGCATCGTCGGTTTTTTCAATGTTGAGGATCTTGCCCCGCAGCGGCAGAATGGCCTGAAAGCGGCGATCGCGCCCCTGCTTTGCACTACCGCCTGCCGAGTCGCCCTCTACGATAAAGATTTCCGACTCGCTCGGATCGCGGGAGCTACAGTCCGCTAACTTACCCGGTAGGGTCGAAGACTCCAGCACTGACTTTCGGCGCACCAGTTCCCGCGCCCGCCGCGCTGCTTCGGCTGCGTTAAACGCTTGGATTGCCTTTTCGAGAATTGCATCGGCCACGTTGGGGCGAAAGTCGAGATATTCGGTCAGCGCCTCGCCCACCAGCGTATCCACGATGCCACGCACTTCGGTATTGCCAAGCTTGGTTTTTGTCTGTCCTTCAAACTCCGGATCAGGCACTTTGACAGAAATCACTGCCGTCAGTCCTTCGCGGACGTTTTCGCCCGCTAGGTTGGAATCTGATTCTTTGAGCTTGTTGCGCTTGCGGGCGATCGCATTCATCGTCCGCGTCAGCACGGCCTTCAGCCCTTCCAGGTGCGTGCCACCATCAATCGTGCGGATGTTGTTAGCAAAGCCCAGCAGGTTGTCGGAATAGGCATCGACGCACCATTGCAGCGCTACTTCCACTTCCACGTTATTGCGCTCACCCTGCACGTAGATGATCTCTTCATGGAGCGGCTGCTTTTCGTGGTTCATGTATTCCACGTATTCCCGAATGCCGCCCGCGTAGTGATAGGTTTCGACTCGCGGTTCGTCGCTTTTGAGCAGTTCTAGGCGATTATCGGTAAAGGTAATTTCAACACCTGCATTCAGATAGGCTAGCTCCCGCAAGCGCCCTGCCAGCGTGTTGTAGTCAAATTCAATGCCCGTGGTGAAGATGGCGATATCGGGCATAAAGGTGACAGAGGTTCCCGTACGGTCTTCTTCGTAAGGCTGAATGTCCATCTCGCCTTTCGTCAGACCGCGCTCAAAGCGCATCTTGTGAACCTTCTTGTCGCGCCAGACTGTGACTTCTACCCATTCCGACAGCGCGTTCACCACGGAAATGCCCACACCGTGCAGGCCACCAGACACTTTGTAGCCGCCCTGCCCAAACTTGCCGCCTGCGTGCAGAATCGTCAGCACGGTTTCTAGGGCCGATTTGCCCGTTTTTGGGTGGATGCCTGTGGGAATACCGCGGCCGTCGTCGGTCACGGTGACCGATCCATCGGCATTGAGGGTGACCTGGATGTGCTTGCAATAGCCTGCTAGCGCTTCATCTACCGAGTTATCGACGACTTCGTAGACCAAGTGATGTAGCCCCCGTGGTCCTGTGCTGCCGATGTACATCCCCGGACGCTTGCGAACGGCTTCCAAGCCCTCTAGGACTTGAATTTGTTCGGCATCGTAGTTAATCGTCATGGATGAAGCGCTCCAAACGTTAGCTTAAATAGAGATAGAGAAGAGATAGGTGAACCTAGGGGGAAATTATAGATGCGAAATTATAGATACAAGTCGATACAAGCTGTGCAGGCTGAGCGTGGGCTTCCTAATGGTTTGCTGATCTAGACTGATGGTTTGCTGAGCTTGCTGATTTAGAATAGGAGTCGCCCAATGGTGGCGATCGCCCAATAAATTGACCTAAAAGCTGAGCCAGATGTGAAAACCTCAAATCTGTCCAAAATTATAGCACAAAAGGCTTAGATGCGCTTCTGGACGCAACAGGAGCGAAGTTTGATGTGGCGATCCAGATTTACTTCTTGACGCTTATTTGGACGCTTCTTGGAGAGTTCTCTTTTGGGGCTAATAGAGCTGATAGATCTTTTAGGGCTAACTTTTTAGGGCTAACTTTTAGTAGGGCTAACTTTTAGTAGGGCTAACTTTTAGGGCTAATAGAGTAGCGCTTTGGGAACTCGATTGCTGCACTGGCTCAGGGGCGATCGCCCTCCTTGCCGGGCCACGCTCCAAATTACCCTCAGCAGGCTCCAAATACCCTCCAAAAAACCCAAATTACCCTCCAAACCACCTTCAAAATCTAAGCCAGAATCCCTCCATTGTTCCGTTTGGGCCTGCTGCCCCACCCACTTCCCACCTTGCATTATAATACAATTGTACTAAATCCACCCTTTCCTAGTTTAATTGTCATCTGTGGGCCCACAGCCACCGGAAAGTCAGGACTGGCGCTAAACCTAGCGCCTCGACTCAATGGCGCAATTTTGAACGCTGACTCCCGCCAAGTGTATCGCGAATTTGATATTGGCACTGCAAAACCTTCTTCTCAAGAACGGCAGCAGGTTCCGCACTATCTATTAGATATTTGTGACCCCACGCAAACGCTCACGGTCGCCGAATATCAGCAGCAGGCCGTCGCGCTGATTGAGGCATTCCATAAAGCCAGTGACCGAGTGACGGAGTGTTGGAGCGACGGGGAGAGAAGGCGAGGGGCGGAAAAAACGAAGAACGAAGAACGAAAAACGAAAAATGGAGCCTCTTCGCTCTTTGCGCTTCGTTCTTCTCTCTTCCCCCATGCCAACACTCCCTTCCTCGTCGGTGGAACCGGTCTCTACATCCGCGCCATCACGCGGGGTCTGAGGATTCCCCAGGTGGCTCCGCAGCCGGAGTTGCGATCGCAGCTTACTCAACTCGGCCAGCCGCTATGTTATGAACTGCTGAAGCAGGTAGACCCAACCGCCGCCGCCAAGATTCACCCGAATGATCAGGTGCGGACGCTGCGATCGCTCGAAGTGTTTTATGTCACGGGTCGCCCCATGTCATCGCAGCAGGGCGAACAGCCGCCCGCCTACCCGATTTTGCAGATTGGGCTGGATTGTCTGGCTCCGGTCGCCAAGGGCGATCCTGACCCACTGATGCGGCGCATCCAGCAGCGCACCGCGCAGATGGTGGCGCAGGGCTTTGTGGACGAAGTGGCTGGGCTGGTGGCAAAGTATGGCGCAGACCTGCCGCTGCTAGATACGCTGGGCTATCGGGAGATGCGGCAATATCTGGCAGGAGAGATCTCGCTGGAGGAGGCGATCGCCCTGACTGCGCTGCACACGCGCCAGTTTGCCAAACGCCAGCGCACTTGGTTTCGCGCCGATCCGTCGATTCACTGGTTTGACACCGAAGATCCAGAACTGGTCGAGCGCGTCTGGGCCCAGATTCAGCAATTTATCGCAACGCTCCCCGCCCGCGTCTGACTCCAATTGACTTCCTGTGTCGGAAATTCTGTGAATCCTCTGCAATATTCAGCTCTGCAATATTCAGTAACGTTGTAAAGCGGCTGTGCTAGGTTGGGAGCGTTCTTGGGTGGGAGGCTTTGCCCCATGGCCACCGACTATCTATTGTTTGTGCATGGCGTAAACGTTCGCCCCCAGCGGGCCGATGCCGACAGCGCCAACTACGCCGAACCCCTGATTCAGCAGATTACTCGACTCAACCAGGCTTCTGCCAGCCCGCTCACGCTCAAAATGCAAGAGTTGCAATGGTATAGCCTGATGGCGCAAGCCGAGGCAGAATTGAAAGACTTGTTTGCGCGATCGCCCAACTGGTCCAAGTTCTGGTTTCGCGACTTTCGCGAAACGCGGATCATTCCGTTTATGGGCGATGCGGCACTCTACATCAGCCGCTACATCGGCTCGGAGGTGGCCAAACTGCTGCTGGCCCAATCGCTGCAATTTTTGGCAAATCGGCAGGCGGGCGATCGCCTCCACCTCATCACCCACAGTTGGGGCACAGTGATCCTGTTCGATATCCTCTTTGCTGGCCGCTGGGACGATCCAAAGATTCCCGGACATCAGGACGTACAAACCATCCGCAGCGCCCTGTTTGGCGTGGAACCCAACCTGTCCGACGGCATTCCCATCGCCAGCATCCACACAATGGGGTCGCCCATCGCCCTAGCCAACCTGATCAACCTCAAGCGCGAGGAAATGGCCCCCGCAACGCTCACGATGCAGGACACGCGAACGGTGTTTACCCACGACATCACACTAAGACTGGAAAAGTTTCTAGAAGCACTTTATCAGCAGCGCCAGCGCCCCCTCCCGTGGAAAAACTACGCCCATCCCGGCGACCCAATCGCCTATCCACTGGCGACCGTCATTCCCCAACTGCTGGCGCTGCAAGGAGCCAAGGCAGAATACCTGAATATTCAGGACGTGCTGACCAGCGGCGGCGGCCCGATGGAATGGATTGCCAGTCCTTTCAGAAGCACGTTCCTCGCCCTGGCCAACGGCGGCAGCGCCCACGGCAGCTATTGGAACAGCAAGCAAGTCGCCCAGGCGATTTTGGCAGCAGCAGGCGAGGCAGAGTGAGGGGGAGGGAAGAGGGAAGAGAGAAGAGAGAAGAGAGAAGAACGAAGAGGGAAGAGAGAAGAGGTTCCGTTCTTCGTTCTTCCTTCTTCGTTCTTCGTTTTTCGTTCTTCGTTTTTCGTTTTTCGTTCTTCCTTTTTCGTTCTTCCTTCTTCGTTCTTCGCTCTTCGCTCTTCATTCTTCCCTCCTTACCCTTCTCCCCAATTTCCCAAGCTGTCGCCTACAAATTACGCAATACTGGAAAGAAATCTTAGAACAATAGCAAAGTAGGGCACGATGGATCTGCGAGGGATTAACACGTCATTGCTGGAGTGGTCGGGCGATCTGCTGGTGGTGGGTCTGTTTGAAGACGGCATAGACCTGGGCGGCGACTTGGCAGCGCTGGACGAAAAGCTGGCGGGTACGCTGCAAGAGCTGATGACGGAGGTCGAGTTTAAGGGCAAGCCGGAGAGCAGCGCGGCGACTCGCGTCGGGTCGAACAGTCCCGTGCGGAAAATTGGCGTGGTGGGGCTGGGCAAAGCAGAGAATTTGACGCTAGACGGGCTGCGGCGGGCGGCTGCGGCGGTGGCGCGTCTGGCCAAGCGCGAAAAAGCAAAGACGCTGGGGCTGAGCCTGCCGCTGTGGAACCAGGACGCATCTGCAACGGCACAGGCGATCGCCGAAGGGATTGAACTAACGCTGCATCAAGACAGCCGCTTCAAATCGGGCGAAGACGACAAAAAAGCGCCACCACTGGAGCAGGTGGATTTGCTGGGGCTAGAAGGGCAAGACGCTGCGCTGACTCGTGCCCGTCAGATTTCGCTGGGCGTAATCCTGGCGCGGGAACTGGTGAGCGCTCCAGCCAACATCGTTACGCCGATCACAATGGCAGAAACGGCAGAGGCGATCGCCCGCGAGTATGGTCTAGAAATTGAGATTCTGGAGCAAGCCGAGTGCGAAAAGCTGGGCATGGGCGCGTTTTTGGGTGTGGCCAAAGCCTCTGACTTGCCGCCCAAGTTTATCCACATGACCTACAAACCCGCAGGCACGCCCCGCAAGAAGCTGGCGATCGTCGGCAAAGGCCTCACCTTCGACAGCGGCGGGCTGAACATCAAGGGCGCGGGCAGCGGCATCGAAATGATGAAGACCGACATGGGTGGCGCGGCGGCTACCTTTGGCGCGGCCAAGGCGATCGCCCAAATTCAGCCGGATGTGGAAGTCCACTTCATCAGCGCGGTGACGGAAAACATGATCAGCGGCCACGCCATGCACCCTGGCGACATCCTCACCGCGTCCAACGGCAAGACCATCGAAATCAACAACACCGACGCGGAGGGACGACTGACCCTGGCCGATGCGCTGGTGTTTGCCGAAAAGCTGGGAGTGGATGCGATCGTGGATCTGGCGACGCTGACGGGCGCGTGCATCGTGGCGCTGGGCGAAGATATGGCGGGGCTGTGGAGTCCTAACGACGAACTGGCGGCGGCCATCCTGGCGGCGGCAGAACCCGCAGGCGAAAAGTTCTGGAGGATGCCGCTGGAGGAAAAATACTTTGAAGGTATGAAGTCCGTCGTAGCGGATATGAAGAACACTGGCCCGCGGGCGGGTGGCGCAATCACGGCGGCGCTGTTTCTGAAGCAGTTTGTCAAAGACACGCCTTGGGCCCATCTGGACGTGGCCGGCCCCGTGTGGATCGACAAAGACAACGGCTATAACAATGCAGGCGGTACGGGCTTTGCCGTGCGGACGCTGGTGAACTGGGTGTTGAGTTAGTTCTAGACGAGCCATTTTGCCCACTGCCATGCTAGAACTGCACTGCCACACCACCTACTCTGACGGCACGCTGACCCCAGCAGAACTGGTGCAGGCAGCGGTGGCGGCGGGTGTGAAGGCGCTGGCGATTACTGACCACGACACGCTGGCGGGCTGGGAGGAGGCGATCGCCGCTGCCCGTCAGCATTCTCTAGAAAATTCTCTGGAAATTGTGCCTGGGGTCGAGCTGAGTACCGTTTGGGGCGATCGCTCGCTGCATCTCCTCGGCTTTTACCCAAACCCTGACCGTCTCACGCCCATCCTGCAAGCGCACATCGCCGGTCGCAAACGCCGCGCCCAGCAGATGCTCGACAAGCTGGCAGCCTTGGGCTGTCCGGTGGAACTGCCAGAGTTAGACACGGGCATGGCTCCGGGCCGCCCCCACATTGCCAAGGCGCTGGTAAACGCGGGCTATGTACAAACGGCACAGGAAGCCTTTGAGCGGTTTTTGGGCGACGATGGCCCCGCCTATGTGCAATATGAAAAGTTTTTGGCGACAGACGGGGTGCGCCTGCTGCGCGAGTGCGGTGCAGTGCCCGTGTGGGCGCATCCGTTTCTGTTTCGCGGTGGGCCGCTGGAGGACACGCTGGCGGCGCTGCTGGAGGCCGGACTCATGGGACTGGAGGTATATCACCCGTCCCACACGCCAGACCAGATTGCGCGATTGGCAGCTTTGTGCGATCGCCACTCTCTCCTTAAAACGGGCGGCAGCGACTACCACGGCCCTGGCGAGTCTGCCGACCAGCCCTACACCCTCAATCGCCTCAACCTGCCGCTCTGCTTACTGTCCCCGCTGCAACGCGCTGCCAGATTTCTACTTCCAAACGCGGGTCAGTCGGCCTAAGCTAACCGACTCACTGAATCGTCCGAGATTCTTGCGTCAAACCGTATTCCCGTTTGGGCGCAACTCGCTTGCGAGTCTGGGGCACTATCCCGGTCAATCGGAATTAATTAGGAAAATAGTCATGCCCAGACTGGGTTTTCGGGCCTTCCTATATCTCTGGGGGTAGATTGCCCAGGTGTGCCTGGGCAGTTAATACTAAGGTAGGGAACAGGTTTACAAAGCGTAACGATTAGTCCTGCGGCGATCGCACGTTTTCAAGTGCCCACTCATGCGCTGGGTTCCTGCGGCTCCGGTTGTTCGCCCGCCGCCCTTAATTGACTTCTCTAAATTGCCTGTCCACGCCCTGCGCGGGTTGCTGAATCGATGCCCAAGCCTGTGGTTAGATGCCGATAGCAGCGGCCGGTTGGAATGCCGCGAGGGTTTCGCGATGGGCCGCGTCTGTCTGGCTAAGGGTCTTCCTCAAGTTTTTAGCTCTGGATTCGCTGGTTTAACCGTCTGCTGCTTTGCCCTCAGTCCTATCCTCAAACTGGATTTCTATGCTGTTCTCCCTGTCTCCCCTCTGGAATCGTCAGCCTGTAACGGGTGATCGTCTACCCCATCGTTCAAACGGCGCTACGTTGCTCGCCTTGGCGCTGAGTGGGCTAATGGCGATCGCCGGCTGCCGCATCCCGTCTGAAACAGCACAGGCTCAGCAGACCCAGCCAGGACAGGCGGGCAGACAGGGCGGCGGACGACTCGGCGGCGGGCCGGGTGGGCCGGGGCAGGGCGGCCCAGCCTCGGTCGAAACGGCGATCGCCCGAACTGGCTCTTTGCAGGAAGCGCCCACCTATACGGGCACAACGCAACCCGTCCGGCAGGCATCGCTGCGATCGCAGGCCGAGGGACGCTTGCTGGATCTGGCAGTGGACGTGGGCGACTCGGTGCGAGAGGGCGAAGTGGTGGGACGGCTAGACGGTCGGCTGCTGTCGGCGGCGGTTAGTCAAGATCGAGCCGAGCTAGCGGCACTGGAATCGCAGGTGGCCCAGGCGCAAGCCGAGGTCAGCGATGCCCGCGCTCAGGCAGCCCAAGCTGAGGTGGAGCTTCAGCAGACCCGGCTAGATAGCGATCGCCTGCAAAAGCTCGCCGCCGAAGGAGCCATCTCGCAACAGCAGGCAGACCAGGCAAAAACCGCTGCCCTAGCTGCGGAACAAGTGTTTCGCTCTGCCCAAGAGCGCATCCGCACCCGCGAACAGGCAGTCGTCGCCGCCCAGCGCCGCGTCCAAGCGCAGCAGGCTACTGTCGCCGAAACCCGCGAGCGTCAGGCCTTTAGCTTGCTGACCGCGCCCCTCAGCGGCATCGTGCTAGAACGGCTGACGGAGCCGGGCAACTTGGTGCAGCCAGGCAACGAAGTTCTGAAAGTGGGCGACTTTAGCGCCCTCAAGGTAGCTGTGCAGGTATCGGAACTCGACCTGGGGCAACTCCGCCTCGGCCAGTCTGTCGAGGTGCGGCTAGATGCCTTTCCTGACGAAACCTTTGCGGGGCGAGTCAGCCGCATTTCGCCCGCCGCCGACCCCAGTTCTCGACTCGTCCCCGTTGAGGTCGTCATTCCCAACTCCGGCAGCCGCCGACTGGGGAGCGGTCTGCTGGCGCGGGTGCAGTTTCAGACGGGGCAAGCTGGCCGCGTGGTGATTCCCGAAGAAGCGCTAGAAGCAGGCGGTGAAGGCAACGACTCGGTGCTGTTTGTGGTCGAAGGCGAAGGTGACGAAGCGAAAGCCGTCGCCCGGTCTGTGCAGGTGGGCGATCGCGCGAACGGCCGCATCGAAATCCTCTCTGGACTCCAGCCCGGCGAATCCTTCGTCCTCCGCAGCAGCCGCCCCCTAGAAGACGGACAGCCCGTTCGGTTGAGCATTCTGTCTGAAGGGTGAAGAGAGGATGGAAAAAACGAAGAACGAAGAACGAAAAACGAAAAACGGAAATTCTTCCCTCTTCGTTCTTCTCTCTTCCCTCTTCCCTCTTCCCTCTTCCCTCTTCCCTCTTCGTTCTTCTCTCTTCCCTCTTCCCTCTTCGTTCTTCCCTCTTCGTTCTTCCCACCCATGACCTCCCTCAGCACCCTCTCCATCCGCCGCCACATCGGCACGCTTATGCTCACCCTGACCGCAATTGTCCTGGGTGTATTTTTCCTGGTGCGGTTGCCAGTTGACTTGCTGCCATCCATTACCTATCCGCGCATTGGGGTGCGGGTGGATGCGCCGGGGGTTGCGCCGGAGGTGGCGGTAGACGAGATTACGCGGCCGCTAGAGCAGGCATTTTCGGCGACCGATGGTGTGCAGCAGATCTATTCTCAGACGCGGGAGGGACAGGTCAGCGTCGATCTTTACTTTCGTCCAGGGGGCAATATTGACCGCGCCCTCAATGATGCAACGGCTTCGTTTAACCGCGCCCGCAGCCGATTGCCCAACACGATTCAAGAGCCACGAATTTTTAAGTTTGATCCGTCTCAGCTTCCGGTTTATGAGTTTGCGCTCACGTCTGATTCACTGCAAGCGGTGGATCTGCGGGTGTTTGCCGACGAGGAACTGGCGCGGGAACTGTCGGTCGTGCCGGGGGTGGCCAGCGTGGATGTGTCGGGCGGCGTGCGAGAAGAAGTGCAGGTGAATGTAGACATCAACCGTCTGCAAGCGCTGGGCATAGGCTTGACCGATTTGCTGAATACCCTGCGGGGGCGAAACCAGGATGTGTCGGGGGGCCGCTTGCGAGGCGGAGAAGAAGAAGTGTTGATCCGCACGGTCGGCCGATTTCAGTCGGCAGAGGAACTGCGGAACCTGTCGCTGCCTATAAACAGGAGCAGCAGTTTGTCTGGAGGTGAGGCATCGACCACTGAGTTTCCTGAAGCACGGCGCGTTTACCTGCGAGATGTGGCGCAGGTGGTAGACGGCACCGAGGAGCAGCGGATTTTTGTGACGCTGAATGGCGACCCGGCGGTGAAGGTCAGCATTCAAAAGCAGCCTGATGCCAATACGGTGTCGGTGGTGGAAAGTGTGAAGCAGCGGCTGGCCGAACTGGAGCAAGCAGGAATCTTCCCAACGGGTATGGCAGTTCGCCCAACGCTGGACGAGTCGCGGTTTATTCGCAACTCGATTGCCAACGTTGCCATGTCGGGACTGATTGGGGCGCTGCTGGCGGCGATCGCCGTCCTCCTCTTCTTGGGTTCACTCCGCCAAACCCTGATTATTGTCTTCGCCATCCCCCTGGCTACGCTGATTGCGATTTTGCTAATGGGCACTTTTGGGCTGACCTTGAATGTGTTTAGCCTGGGTGGACTGGCGCTGGGCGTGGGTATTGTGGTAGACAACTCCATCGTGATGCTGGAGAGCATTGTGCAGGGTGTAGAGGCGGCCAAGCGCCGCCGCGCCATGCACAGCATCGGGTCTGCTGAATATCAGCCCGAATATCAGACGGTCGAGGATGCCGAAACGCTGGGTAACTCAACTTACGAGACTGGCGATGCGAATAGCCAGGATCATCCCTCTAGCCATGAAAATAGCCATGAAAACCGCCATGAAAATAGCCACGGCAGCGGGAACAGTTGCGGTCACAGCAATGGGAATGGCAATGGTCATGGGTTCAGCAACGGAAATGGCAATGGAAATGGAAATGGCAACGGCAACAGCGACGGAAATAGCTACAGGAACGGAATTTATGCCAGCAGTGGAAACGGGTACAACCGTAGCGGCGATTCTGAAACTGTGACTTTTGGCCGCACAGGCAAACGGGCCGGCGCGACGGCGTTTCTGCTGCGTCAGGCAGAACTGGCCAGCCAGCAGCTAGAGTCGGCGCTGGTCGCGTCTACAACCACCAACCTGGTGTCTGTGCTGCCCTTTTTGCTGATTGGCGGCTTCTTTTCGCTACTGTTCAGCCAGTTGATTCTCACGATTAGCTTTGCGGTGGCGGCTTCCTTGATTGTGGCGCTGACGGTCGTGCCCATGCTAACCTCGCGGCTGCTGGCGGTGCGCTGGTCGAGTCGGGTGGGCGATTCGGCTCCGCTGCGGGCGTTTCGAGCGCGGCTGGCGGATGCGACGCATACCTATGTGCGGGGGCTATCGTGGGTGCTGCGGCATCGGCTGGTGGTGATTGGGCTGGCGATCGCCCTGTTTGGCGGCACCAGCTTTTGGATGGCGGGTCAGCTTCCGCAGGAGATTTTGCCCCGCATCAACACCGGACAGGCAAGGCTCAACGCCCAGTTTGCCCCTGGCACCTCTCTAGAAGACAACCGCCGGGTGATGGCAGCGGCCGACCAAGTTTTGCTGCAACAGCCTGAAGTAGAGTACCTGTTTTCTACCGCAGGCGGGTCGCTGTTTGGCAGCAACACCAACGCCAACGCGCTGCGTGGCTCCAGCACCATTACCCTAAAGCCAGGAACCAATGTAGCTGAGTTTACGGAGCGGATGACCGCCGAACTGAATCGGCTGAACCTGGTGGGAACGCGCCTGCGGCTAAGTCCAGAGTCGGTGCGGGGGCTGATTGTCAACAACTCGCCCGTGCGGGGGGCCGACGTAGACATCTTGCTTCAGGGGAGCGATACCCGCGCCCTTGAGCAGGCAGGACGAGAAGTGCTGGCGGCGCTGGATTCGCAGGCCACGCGGGCCCGCTATCGCCCCGATGCCGACCAGGCCCAGCCCGAAATTCAGGTGCGTCCCGATTGGGAGCGAGCTTCGCAGTTGGGACTTTCTACCGAGGAGATTGGCGACACGATTCAGACCGCCATTACGGGATCTGTGCCCACGCAGCTTCAGCGGGGCGATCGCCTGGTCGATATCCGCGTGCAGCTAGCCAGCAATGCAATCCAGCGGCCGGCTCAGCTTGCCCAACTGCCCGTCTTTACAAGCGGCAGACAGCTTGTGCGACTGGCGGATGTCGCTCGGATTGAAGTCGGCGAAGCGCCTGGAGAAATTCAGCGGATCAACCAGCGGCAGATTGTCCAAATTGTAGGCAACTTGGTAGATGGCGCAAACCTGAGCGATGCGATCGCCGAGTCAGACGCGATCCTGGCAGGCCTGACGCTGCCCGAAGGCGTGAGTCGCCTACCCAGCGCCAACGCCCAGAGCGCCCAAGAAGTCCGTTCGTCGCTGATCCTGCTGGGGGGACTGGCCGCCTTCTTGGTGTTTGTGGTAATGGCGGTTCAGTACAATTCGCTGGTCGATCCGCTGGTGATTATGCTGACGGTTCCCCTGGCGCTGGCGGGCGGCATCTTTGGGCTATTCCTGACCCAAACGGCGATCGGCGCGACGGTGATTGTGGGCGCGGTGCTGCTGGTGGGCATCGTGGTCAACAACGCCATCATTCTGGTGGAACTGGCCAACCAAATCCGCGAGGAGCAGGGGCTAGACCACCGCACCGCCATGCTGCAAGCCGCTCCGCAGCGCCTCCAGCCCATTCTGATGACCACCATTACTACGGTGCTGGGGATGTTTCCGCTGGCGCTGGGCCTTGGCGAAGGGTCGGAATTTTTGAGACCCCTGGGCATCGTCGTGTTTTCCGGGCTATCGCTGGCAACGCTGCTGACGCTGTTTATCATCCCCAGCTTTTACACGCTGCTACATGAAGTGCCCTGGGCAAAGGGCGCAACGCTGGGCGCAAGGCGGTTGCGGCAGATCGGCGGTGCGGCTCGCAAGCAGCCGTTGACCAAGTAGTGTGGGCCGCTAGCTTGCCCCCCGCCTATCGACCCTGCATCGACCCTGCATCGACCCTGCATCGACCCTGCATCGACCCTGCAATGATCCGTAATTTTTGGCGTGCGACGATCTGACCCAATCCGAGCTACAATTTCGGGACGAATTTGGGTTGCCTGGAGGATCAGTCCAGGCAGCAAGCTTGGGTCCTTTAAGGGGCGATCGCCCTTTTGAATTGACCCAAGCCTGTGGGGAAAGTCCGGTGCAAATCCGGCGCTGTGCCGCAGCTGTGAATGAGCGGTTTGCCGAGGGCCTGAGGGCCCGTTGCAGAATCCGCCTCAAAGTCAGAATGCCCGCCCGATGTCGCCCATTGTAATGCCCGCGATGCACGGGTCGAGGTGAGAATGCAAAATTTAGAACGGCCGCAGCCTCCGCTGTTGGGGGTTTATGGGCCGGGGCTTCGTTCGGCGATCGCCCATCGACCGATTTCCTTCCCAGCAATGGATTGTGTCGGCACGGTGCTGTCGTCGGTTGCCCTCACGCCAACGATTCAGGCGATTCGGCTGCAACTGGATCAGCCAGATTTTCAGTTTTGGCCAGGGCAGTCGATCTGGCCCCGATTTCAGCGAGATGGCAAACAATTCAGCAAGATTTACTCCATTGCGTCGTCGCCCTCGCGCTGCCCAGTCGTGGAACTGTGCGTGTCGCGGGTGGGTTGGAGTTCTGCCTATTTGCAGGATTTACCCGTCGGCGGGGCGATCGCCCTGCGCGGCCCCTACGGCTTGATGACGCTGACGCAGATTCCCGATCGACCGCGCCTTTACATTGCCGAAGGGTCTGGGATTGCCCCATTGAAAAGCCAGATCGACTGGCTCTATGAGCAAGGCTTTGACCAGCGGGTGTGGCTGGTGCAGGCAAATCCAGAAACGCCAGACTGTTTGCCCTACGAGGATCACTGGCGATCGCTCTCGCAGCAGTGGCCAGTGTTTTGCTATCTACCCACACGGCCTGACCAGATTCGCCAAACGCTGGCTCAGTCGGGCATTGACTTGGCAGCGGTGGATGTAGACATTTGCGCGGTGGGCGATCGCCCAGCCCAGCTTCAGGACATGGCAGTGCTGCTGGGGGCTAAACTAGACCAGGTACGCTCAGAATCGTTTTACGCTTTTTAACCGCCCTTTGAACGGCCTGCGCCTTCCTATGACGACTCCGCCCGGTGACCCCTCTGCATCAGACACTACACTGCCCACTCCCCTCGAATCTGGCTCGACGGCTGCTGCTCCAGACCTGTCCCCAGCCCCAGCGGGCGATCGCCCAATTGAGCAGGCTCAGCGCAGCGGTGGCTTTTGGAAGACCCAACGAGAGAATGGGCTGGTGCTGGCGATCGCCCTAGTCTTGGCACTCGTAATCCGGCTATTTGTGGCGGAGCCGCGCTACATTCCGTCAGACTCGATGGTGCCGACGCTACAAGTGGGCGATCGCCTGGTGGTCGAAAAAATCTCCTATCGGCTGCATCCCCCCAAGCAGGGCGACATCGTGGTATTTGACCCGCCGGCCCAGCTTCAGCAGTTGGGCTATACGACCGATCAGGCGTTTATCAAGCGCGTCATTGGTCAGCCCGGACAAACGGTGCAGGTTCACTTGGGCAAGGTCTGGATCGACGGAGAACCGCTGACAGAACCCTACATCGCAGAGCCACCCAGCTACGAAATGCGTTCCGTCACTGTGCCACCGGGTCATGTCTTTGTGATGGGCGACAACCGCAACAATAGCAACGACTCCCACGTTTGGGGCTTTTTGCCGGTTGAAAATATTATTGGTCGAGCCATCTTCCGGTTCTACCCAATCGCCCGCTTTGGCAGGCTAGAAACGCCAGATTTCGGCGTGCCCGCCCTCAAACCTGGAGCGCTAAACGAATAGGGAAGCACCCTGCAATACACAGGACTTCCCTTTCTTCACTCAAGTTTTGGAGGCGCGTCAGATTACGCCAACCCCCTTGCTGCGATTGTCTTCATCTTCGGTCAACTTGCCGTCTTCGTCTGTGTCGTTGATTTCGGCGAGTTCGGCGGCGCGGGCGGCCGCTTCGGCCGCTTCCTTCGCCTTCAGATCACCCGGCACTTCGTAATACATTTCGGGTTCCACAGCAAAGTTATTGACCAGACCCTCGTTGTCTACCGTATAGCCCGCAGCCGTATCAATGTCGCCTTCAGCCGTCGGCGTTTGTTTGTAGGCATCGCCTTCTCGCTCTTTGCGGGCAGCGGTTTCCGCAGGAATGATACCGCGATCATACGTGTCTCGTTCGACTCGTTCGTTCGTTGACATGGAATTGTCCTCCAATAAATTTGTAAGTAGATAGACCAAATTAAAAAGCAGGGTCTTTGGGTTTTATGTTTATTAATGTCTACCTACTTAGGCGGGTTTCAGAGAAGCTTTTCGGTGGCGATCGCCGCATTTTTGAAAGTCTGGAAAGCTCCTAAAAGACTTCAAAAGAAATGCAAAAACAAAACCCTTAAATTGAAATCTGAACTCTAGTTCATTGCTTCAATTGGACTAACTGATTTTTGCCAGGCAGCACCCAACTTAAACATGCGGATTCGGATCAACTTCGGGCACGATGTCAGGACGATCCTGATCTTCCCAACCTGTTGGGCGACGAGAGTTATACCAGGCAATAGACCCCAACCCTGCCGCAGCCAAAAAGCCAATCACAAACACGGCTGCCAGAGATACACCTGCACCCTCCTGGGCAGCAGAAACCGCAGGTTCTACTAGAAATAGGGCATTAAAATTCAGAAAATTCTGCACGTTTGGCACCTCAACTCAGAGACTATTAGCGCGAGATTGAGATACATTGGCGACCCGATATTGCCCCTCAAGCGAGTCATTCAGGGCGGCATCATAACCTTTTATCGCTGTTTCAATCTTGCTGTATCACAGCATAAATCAGTGAAATCTTAGCCGTATCTCCCACAGGGCATGTTGGGCGATCGCCCCTGGTTATAGGTTTAGAAACCGCTTTTCCATCTATGGGAATATAAAGCTCCTATTTCTGGATAGTGGGATGTATAGCCTCCTGGGCGATCGCCATAGATAGCCACAGGAAAACATCGGGACTGCGGCAATCTCCAGAATTCTCGCAAACAGGGATATAGGGGTAATCGCTGGAAGCCACGCAGATTCTTGGATTAGCGATTTAAAGTCGCCAATCTAAAATCGCCAATCTAAAATCGCCAATCTAAAATCCAGAATCGATATGATGCAGTTGAAGGGATCGGGTGGGTCGTGTCTGCAAAACGTGATGAAACCCTGCCCTCTCATTGCAGGTAGATAAGTTTCGCTAGAGATGGGTAAGACAAAAAGGCAAGTGATAGAGAAATCAAGTGATAGAGAGATATGGATAAGATTCGGCGAGTGCTGCTGGTCGGCGGCACACACGGCAACGAGTTGACGGGGATTTACTTGATCCGGCGGTTTCAGCAATCTCCCTGGCTGGTTTCGCGCCCTAGTTTCGAGACGATGCTGCTACTGAGCAATCCGGAGGCGATCGCCGCTGGGGTACGCTACGTCGATCAGGATATGAACCGATGCTGCGATCGCGCTCATCTGGAACTGTTGGAACCCGCCGATTCCGAAGTCCGCCGGGCGCAAGACATCAACCGCCGCTTTGGGCGATCGGGTTCCACGCCTGCCGATGTCATTCTCGACATCCACAGCACCACGTCGAACATGGGAATGACGCTGATCCTGGATGATCATCATCCGTTCAAACTGCGTCTGGCAGCAGCCCTCAGCGCCCAACAGCCCGACCTGCGAATCTATAGTTCAGCCAATTCAGGGCGACAGCAAGATGCCCTGCGATCGCTCGGCCGGTTTGGCATTTGTCTGGAGGTTGGCCCCGTTGCCCAGGGCGTGCTGCGGGCAGACCTGTTCCAGCGCACCGAGGCCCTGGTTCAGCAAATGCTGGATGTGCTGGATCAGCAGAATCGGGACGAGCCGCCGCCCCCAGTGCAACCCGCAACCCCACCACCCGCAGAGGCTTCACAGCTAACCGTTTATCAATACTTGGGCACAGTGCCTTACCCCAGGGATGCCGAGGGACAGCTCACTGCCATGATCCACCCCCAACTCCAGGGTCGGGATTATGAAAAGCTAAACCCTGGTGACCCGATGTTTCTTTCCCTTACCGGAGAAACCCTGCCCTACACGGGCGAAACGGTCGTGTTTCCTGTGTTTATCAACGAGGCCGCCTACTATGAAAAGGACATCGCGATGGTGTTAACGCAACAGCAAGATCTCCAGGTCGATTTTGCAGATTCCCTGTGATGTCGCTTTTGGATTTTGGATCTGGGATTTTGGATGATTCGCCAAGCGTTGTGGGTCGGTGCTATTGCACTCGAATGCGCGACAGAATCGCGCCTCGATAATAGTGCGCCACGATGTCTCGATAGCTAAAGCCTTGGGCGGCCATGCCAAACGCACCGTATTGGCTCATGCCAATGCCATGCCCAAAACCGCGCCCCGTTACCTGGAAACTGGGTGGAGCCGCCGCTCCCTGAGCGCTGGCCACCTGCCCCACCTGGGGCTGGATGGTAAACAGCGTGCTACGTAGGTTGAGCGCTTGCCGCATCTGGTCGCCAGTCAACTCTCTGCTGCCTGCATCGCCCACCACGCGCACTCGCCGCAAACGCTGATTGGGCGAAGCCTGCACCAGTTCAAACCGGAGGATATTACCCACGCCGGTAATGCGCTGCCGCATCTGCTCCGCAGTGAAGGTTTCGGTCCACTGAAAGACGGGAGCCGCCTGATCATAGTCGGGCACGCCGCGCAGGTAGGGCAGCGGGCTAACCCACACATCCTCCGAGTTTTCAGTGTGTCCACCGGAGGAGGAGTGATAGACCGCGTTGATGATTTGCCCGTTGTGGGTCAACACTTGACCCCGAGTTGCCTGCACTGCGGCGATCGTGCTGCTGGCTTCCTTTTCTGCGCCGCCGTAGGCCTGCCAGCGCGTGGTGTTGCCCAGGTCGAAAACGGTGTTGCCGCTGGTTTGCCGCTGGTAGAGGGCGTAGGTGCGGGCGGCGACGGCTTGGGCTTTGAGGGCTTCCAGATGCCAGCTTGCAGGCATTTCGCTGCCCACCACGCTGTAGAGATATTCCTCTAGGTCAACATAATTTACAGCAGTTAGTCCGGAGGCAGTGGGTACCACCAGCACTCGCCCGCGATAGTAGCGGCCGCGGGTGTTGTCGTTGGGGTTGTCGATATAGACAAAGCCGCCGTTTTGCGGCTCTAGCCAGACGGCGCTGAGTTGCCAGTCGTTGATTTTCAGCCCTGCGGTATCGGGTGTGGCGATGAGGGAGGTTCCCTGGGGAAGCTGCCCCAGCACTCGTCCAGAGCCATCCTTGAGAACAGAAGCTGTGTTGCTACCAATTTGCACAGCAGGCACGTCACGCTCGATTGACACGCGCAGGTCAAGCTCAGCCCGGGCAGGGGCGATCGCCACTAGCCACAACACTGCCGTCAGCCACCAGGAGCGTTTGCCCAGTTTGAAACCCAGCTTGACGAGAGCTTGCAAAAAGCCCGTGTATTTTAGCGTTTGAATCACAACAACCTCACACCGACAGAGACAGATCGTTCAGGATTGGAGACAGATCGACTGATTTTTCGGAGTTTGCAGGCAAAACAATCAAAAAATTCGCAGCAAAACCGTCGCTACGATTCTTTACAGAAGGGTATCACGGAATCTTGGGTTGAAAACGCAGCGTAAGGGCGATCGCCCCTGTTTTCCGTCCTCATACCCGGCTATATGACCATGCACGGAGGCTTGAAATCTCTCAGTCTCAGCGCTGTGCAGGGCAAAACTGCCCGCTCAAATTCCACCTTGTAAAGTTTCGATAAAACTCCAAAAATACAGCCTTTCCTCTTCAGACTGTGTAATCTGCCTAATTAGTTCCAGCCTAATTAGTTCCAGCCTAATTAGTTCCAGCCAGAGTCAGCCAATTCAGGAGAAGAGGTTTCCATTCAATTGGTTTCCCCAGCGAGTGGGGACAAAAGCGCAGGCTCATTACCGCAAAGGGAACCCTTAGTTTCCATTCAATTGGTTTCCCCAGCGAGTGGGGACTGGAAAGCACGCTCGATTCCATGCGTGATGCTTGGGAAGCCAGAGTCTTTCTAGATAATCTAGCCCGCTACCTTGACCGATTGCCGGCCCCAAGCAATCGTGAGCAGGTTACAGAGCAGCGGGATCCGATCATCCGATACATTCAGAACTACGAGTAAGGGGGGTTGTTAGGTCATGCCCAACTGGCAAATCGGCTTTAACACAGATTATGCCCATCTTGTCGAGATTCGTGAGACGGTGCTATGGCTACGCGATAACGTGCGCCCTGTCGCACTTGGCGAGCCGCGTCCGCTGGGTGACGCGTGGCAGCCACCCTCAGCGCGCTTCATCCGCGATGAAGAAGTGATAAAGGAAATCCCCGATGACACGCCACCGCCACCCTACCTGCGCGATGGCGCGTTCAGCAGGTATCACGGTGTTTTAGCGCTCAGCGAACACGCTGTTGAGGTTCTCTCCCCGCTGATTGGCACCGCTGCTGAACTCTTACCTCTGGACTGTGAAGAAGGTGCGTTCTATCTGCTGAATGTGTTGCTGGTGCTAGACTGCTTTGATCGCGAGCGTGCTGAGATCGTCTACCGGGAGGACGGAAGCATCCGGACTGTGCGTCGGTATGCTTTTCAAGCTGGTTGCCTAGATGGCAAGCACATTTTCAGGTTACCTAGCCATAACTACTCACGCATTTACATCTCGCAAACCTTCAAAGACACAGCAGAACAAAATGGTCTGAAGGGCCTGACCTTTGAGTTGGCACCTTGGGAAGTTCAGGGCACTTGAGTTTCCATTCAAGTTTCCATTCAATTGGTTTCCCCAGCGAGTGGGGACTAAGTTTCTTGAAAGAACTGAGATGTTTGTTCAATATGTTTCCATTCAATTGGTTTCCCCAGCGAGTGGGGACTTGCTTGTCTTTGTTTATCTGTCAGAGTAAGATTATGTTTCCATTCAATTGGTTTCCCCAGCGAGTGGGGACTTTATCAGGCAAGCAATGAGCTATTTTCGTCGGGTGAGTTTCCATTCAATTGGTTTCCCCAGCGAGTGGGGACGTGATGCCCATCGTATCTCCCTCAGGATGCCAAACACGTTTCCATTCAATTGGTTTCCCCAGCGAGTGGGGACTGCCACGAGGATCTATTAAGAAACTGGCAGAAACTAGTAGTTTCCATTCAATTGGTTTCCCCAGCGAGTGGGGACAAAAAAATTTCCTTTTTGATTTCTTCTTTGACCTGTTGAGTTTCCATTCAATTGGTTTCCCCAGCGAGTGGGGACATGGCAACTTTTTCATATGGGCTGAGCCACCTACTGAGTTTCCATTCAATTGGTTTCCCCAGCGAGTGGGGACCAGTAACTCGCTGCACGTCATCAGCATACATCGTTGGAGTTTCCATTCAATTGGTTTCCCCAGCGAGTGGGGACCAAGCTAATGCCCTT
>JBDNCP010000036.1:0-34612 GCA_046719575.1 Cyanobacteriota bacterium | reverse complement strand
GAGATGAACGATTTCATTTCTGTATTTATTGTTACTGTTTTAGATTTTTCTGTCAAGGGGCGATGGCTTTTTTGAGCCAGTTTTTGGGTCTGTTTTTGAGCAAATCACCCGATTGGGCGATCGCCCACTCCGATGACTCGACTGGCTTGGGCAGAGGGTGGGGTATGAGCCAGCAGCGCAAACTCCTGGTGAATCTGCCATTGATGCCCATCGTGCCGCAACAGTGTCAGGCGATCGCCCCAAAATTTTAGATCCAGCGGGCGCTCCTTTAGCAGGGCCCAGGCCTGCTGAAAGGTGGGCGGAGTTAGGTTGCGCGAGGCAACTGTGACATGGGGTGTAAACCGCCGCCGTTTTGCTTTGGGATCAACAATGCCCAGCGTCTGCTCCAAATGCTCTGCTAGGGTTGTCTGAAGCGCCAGCAGACCCGCAGTCTTTTCAACATGGATGTACAGCACACGCGGCGAAAAGTGACCAAACCCCAGCAGATGCACAGGAACGCTGATTTGTTGCTGAGCAAAGGCGGCAAGTTCTTCGGCGAGGCGATCGGTGCGGGCCGGCGACCACTCAAATGGCGGCTGGAGCGTGACGTGGGGCGGCGCTTTGGCCGTGTGGGTCTGAAAGCGATCGCCCAATTCCTGGATTACACCCTTAACATCGTCTTGGATGGCAGGGGGGGGAATTAGGGCAATAAAAAAGCGGGCGGTTGTATCAACCATGTTTGGGGAAAACAGGGGGCACTACATGGCGCTGAACCGGGGGTGCGATCGCAGCATTGTGGGTTCAAACTCTTGCGACCAGTGAATGAACGACTCCGATAGCACCTCTGATGTTTGTCGAGTCAGCAGCGCGGTGTAGCGATTTTTTTGCCGCACCACCACTGCCCGATAGTCTGCACCATGAATCACCGCATGACGAAACCCATCTAGCTTCAGGGAAGACATCAGCAGAGATTGTAACCCCAGCGCCTGAAAGATGGTTTGTACCCAACTGACATCGCTGCTTTCGGCTGTAGTGAAGTATTCCTTCGGCAATCCGCTCAGATCAAAAATAGCAGCCCCGATTAAGTCATCAATGTATTGACCGCTGGAGGCTTGGTGTTGGATCTCTTCCATGAGGGAGGCGCTGACCATCATCGACGGAGCTTGGAGATGCACAACAGGATGGACCAGCGGCTGTGTAACAGGCGGATTAGCAACAGGGTTGTTCACACCGACTCACCTCAAGCGAAAAGACCACATCCAGAGAGCATCACACCTTCATCATTCCCACTCTAGAAACAGAATCACCGGGGAACGACCGTAGAATTGCCTGTTACATAATGAACCTGTGTAATGTTTGCATAATGCCAGCGCTGTCTAATGTAATGCTCTGATGTAGTACTCTAATGACGTTTAATCAGGCTTGCTTGCCAGACTTATCTGCTGAACTTTTGAAAACCGTATCAGGTTCTGCCGCCTGCTTCAAAGATGGGCGACACACCATATACACGACCAGCCCCATAAAGGGCATCAGTCGGGCAAACCAACTGATCGCTGGGTTGACCCACTGGCGGCGGGCCATGTCATCGGGCACTAGCCATCCTTGAAATAACCAGAATATGAGCAGGTCAATCAGGAAAGAATAGGCGAGGCGATCGCCCTGCAAAATCTCCACCAGGCTGGCCCAGCGTGTCGGCAAATCGCCAAAGTCGGGGCGGCCCGCGATCGCCCAGATGATCGAAACGAGGGCGATCGCCCCCAGCATCAGCGGCCACCAGCGGCTTTCGGTCATTTGCTCCAGGCGGCTCAGCGGCAGAGTTGGTGGCTTTGGGTTGGGTTGCCGCATTGCTAGCCACGGCAAATAGAAGACATTCGTCAAAAACGCGATGCCCAGCAGAAACGGGAAAATCGGTAGCCGCTGCCCACGCCCATCAAGGGCAAAGCCCCAAAGCAGTAGCCCCCAGCCCACCGTCAGGTTAAATAGCGCCTCCAACATGGGATGCAGCACCGGAGCCGCCGCCGGAAACAGAGCGGGCATCACCAGCCCAAAATTGAGGCTGAGGGCGATCGCCTCTTGCAGGGTGGCGGGCGATGTGTGCAGTAGCGAGGGCCCCGGTGGCACGTCGCTCAGCAGCACATAGCCGATATACACCACCCAGACCAGCCAGACCAGCGGCGAAACCCAGCCCGCCTGCACCGGGCGATTCCCGTAGGGATCGCTTCGCGAATCGCCCGCCCCAGCCTGCGCCGAAGAATCGCCCGATAAACCAGCAGTTTGCGAATCAGAAGTTGGCATCAAAAGTTGGCATCAAAAGTTGGCATCAAAAGTTGGCATCAAATGTGTTCCGGATACGGGAATCGATGTTTAGGTTTAGGTTTTGGGTTTTGGATTTTGGCTTGGCGATTTAGACTGCCGTCAGCCTCGATCAAACACCCCTTCAAGCCTGACCTCTAACCCCTACTTGGTGCCATAAAGGCGATCGCCCGCATCGCCCACACCAGGGACAATATAGCCGTGTTCATCCAGTCGCTCATCTACCGCAGCGGTGTAGATGGGCACGTCGGGATGCTGCTCATGAAAACACTGAATACCCTCCGGGGCCGCCAGCAAACAGACAAACTTGATCGACAGCGGATTGGCTTCCTTGAGGCGATC
Source organism: Cyanobacteriota bacterium (assembly GCA_046719575.1). Taxonomy (GTDB): domain Bacteria; phylum Cyanobacteriota; class Cyanobacteriia; order Elainellales; family Elainellaceae; genus Thermoleptolyngbya. Next base: position 31,978 of record JBDNCP010000036.1, on the reverse strand, counting down.
GACCGCTGCTACGGCCGAGTTGCCCGTGGCCAGCATCGGGTCTACAACCAGCATGTCGCGGTGTTCGGTGTCGTGGGGCAATTTCAGGTAATACTCTACCACCGTCAGCGTGGTTGGCTCTCGATATAGCCCAATATGCCCAACTTTTGCTGTAGGAATGAGTTCTAACATACCATCTAGCAAGCCCTGGCCCGCCCGCATGATAGAAACAATCACCATGTTTTTGTCGGCGGCTAGCACGGGCGCGTCCATTTCGGCCAGAGGCGTGCGAATTTTTTCATACTTCACGGGCAAGTCGCGGGTGACTTCGTAAGCCAGCAGCATGGAAATTTCCTTGAGCAGTCGCCGAAAGTCTTGGGTGTGCGTCTCTGCCTGCCGCATTAGGGTGAGCTTGTGCTGCACCAGCGGGTGCTTGATAACGTTAACTTCAGCCGGAAAGACAAGGGATGGGGGTTGCTCGGACACAGTGTTTACCAGACCTTTACCAGATGCTAGGTTTTGCAGTGCAGCCTGAATTTCTCATGGCCCGATTCTAGTGCATCTTATCGATGGGCGATCGCCCTTCTAGCCCCAAGTTCACGCTTTTTGGCCCAGTTCTTGAGCCTGGGGTCACTGGCTGAGAAAGCGAGTGCTACAATCTCGCTTTACCCGATTTAGCCGATTTCAAAAACTGGCTAAAGAACTTGCTAAAGTTTGTGAATCGTTCTCAGGGTGTCTTTTCGCTATGACAGACGCACAATCCAAAGCCAAGCCCAAACACATTATTCTCACCTCTCATCGCAATCGGCTAGGAGCCAAGACCACCCCTATTCGCTGGGGCGCGGCCGACCCGGTGGAGCGCGGCCCCATCATTGGCTCGGTTCGCAGTACGGCCCATCGGAATGTGATCGGCACACACGGCGGTTCCTACAGCGTCTATCGGGCACTGGCGGTGGCCAGCGGCGTACTCGATCCAGAGCATCGAGCGGATTTGACAAACACCTCTCCGGTTGCGGCAATCGGCCCCTACGCCAGTTGGCAAGATCCTGAAAAGATTGTCTCGCTTGATCCGTGGGGGGCGATCGCCAGCGAGGTTTTTGCACCCCACTTCCCTTCCGACTACGACATTCGCCCCACCATTGCTATTACCAAGGCGCACATTTTCATTCCGGAACTGCGGGACGAAATCGCTAGTGGCCGCCTCCAAGTAGACGGCAAAATTCTCAAAGAAGATGGCAATCTGGTCGTGACCAAGGCCGCCATCGACCCGGTGTGGTATCTCCCAGGAATTGCCAAACGGCTGGAGGTGGAAGAGTGGGAACTGCGCCGCATCCTGTTCCAACAGACGGGCGGCATGTTTCCCGAACTGGTAACGCGCCCCGATTTGCAGGTGTTTCTTCCGCCTATCGGCGGCACAACAGTTTACATCGTTGGTGACGAAACAACTATTGGCGACCCGACCAAGCCGCTGGCCGTGCGCGTGCATGACGAGTGCAACGGCTCCGACGTGTTTGGCTCCGATATTTGTACCTGTCGTCCTTACTTGGTGCATGGCATTGAGGTCTGCATCCAGACGGCACAGGAGGGTGGCGCGGGCATTATTGTCTATTGCCGCAAGGAAGGACGGGCGCTGGGCGAGGTGACGAAGTTTTTGGTTTACAATGCCCGCAAGCGCCAAGAAGGGGGCGATCGCGCTGATGCCTATTTCCTGCGAACGGAGTGCGTGGCGGGCGTGCAGGATATGCGCTTTCAGGAACTCATGCCCGACGTGCTGCACTGGCTGGGGGTAAGCAAAATCGATCGGCTGGTGTCGATGAGCAACATGAAGTACGACGCGATTACCCACGCAGGCATCGAGGTTGTGCAGCGCATCCCGATTCCGCCAGAACTCATTCCCGCCGACGCGCAGGTCGAAATCGAAGCCAAGAAAGCCTCTGGCTACTATTCCGAAAATGGCGTGCTGACCACCGACGCACTAGCGCAGGTGAAGGGACGGGATTACTAGGGCCTGCTTTGAAGGATATAGTCCAGGCTTTCGGAGTCTGGGAGTCATTGAATAGCGGGCGATCGCGGGTTGGGCAGTGGGGTGTTTGATCGGCATCTCCCAGCAGTGAATAACCCTCAGGCGATCGCTGAAAGGTTGCGGTTCTAGAAGATAAAGGGCGATCGCCTTTGGAAAATCCTCGTGGAGTCCTGGGGTTGTCTTGGGGAGAGGGTCGTTGGTCTACAGACCGGGAGGCTGAGTGCGGAGAGCGTCCAGGTCGAGAGCAGCGAGCTTTTCGTAGGCGGGGGTAATGGTGGGCTGTCCGCGCAAAAAGCCGAGATTTGCACCCGGGCAGAGGTGCTGGAGCGTGTCGGGTGAAAAGCGATCGCGCAATTTTTCTACACTGCGGATTTGGCGCGGCCAGTGAAAGGTTTTAGACAAGCGCAACGGGACGGGGTTGCCCTGGCGATCGGGCAGCAGATGCCGCCCCGAAAACAGGATGCCGCCCTGCATCGGGGCATAGACGCAGGCAGAGCCAGGGGAATGCCCAGGAGTCCAAATCACTTGCGCTGTGGGGCTGATTTCATACTCCTGCTGAAACGGCGTAACGGGTAGCCCCGGCAACAGGTAGGCTTCTTGCTCCTGGATAATGATTTTGCAGCCGTAGGTGTTGTAAAGCTCGGAAACATGGGCGATCGCCCCCCGATGGGTCAGCGCCAGCCAGCGCACACCGCCCCGCTCTGACAAAAACTGGCGAGTGGTGTCGTCCCACGCGGGGCAGTCAATTAGCAAGTTGCCGTCGGGCGCTTGCAGCAGATAGGCCGTGCCGCCGAGGGCATCGCGATTGGGCGCAAAGGCCCAGACCTCCGGCAGCACAGGGCGCGGCGGCTTAGTGGTGGCAGGATGGGTAGTGACAGACATCGGTAGAAACTAGATAAGTAGACAGACCAGATAAGTAGGTAGACCAAATTAAAAACCGGATTCCTAACCCTGCGTAGGCGGCGCAGGGTTCTTGATTTTATGTTTATTTGTATCCATCTGCCTAGAAACAATGAGATAGCAATGGACATATAAAGACAACGGGACTTACGCACCTGCGATGAATTTTTTAGATTTCGGACAATTTCTCGCGGGTGCAGCCCGCGAGAAATTGTCCAACTGCGTAAGCCCTAGACAAATCAAGGCAATGCAGCGGCAGGTACATTTCCCCGGGCTTTTGCAGGCTTTTGCAGGTTTTTGCAGATTTTTGCAGTCTTTGGCGGCATTTGTGTAGTGCATCGATCAGCGCAGTCGGCGCAGGAGCTGGGGCGGTCAATTGGCAGGCAGATTGGCGCACAGTTCTTCTGGCAAGTCTGAAGAAGTGACACTAATTGCGCCCGTGTCCTTCACAGGTTCTTGCTTCACATGTCCTTTAGATTGATGGCTCGACTTAAAAACCGCCCGTAAAATAGACTTCTGACCCTGGTAGACTACCGATCCTAGAACCGCCCAAATCGTATTTCACGAGACCGAGAAATCCAGAGTATCCTGGAGATCTACCTGTAAAACCACAAGTTAAACTCTTTAGTCTACCAGAGCTTTGACGGCCCGCAGGTGTTTTTTCAACTGCTTCTGAGAAGCCCATTATGATTTTCTGGCTGCTGCTGCTCAGCATCACTGGGCTATTTACCTATTACATTGTGCAAAGAAGCGTGTCCAACATCACGCGCACGCCCATCTGGCTGTTGTGGCTGGTGATGATGCTGCCTGCGCTGATCTGGACGGGATGGATTTTGCTGAATGGGCCGGATGCTCGAATTCCCGCAGCGCTGCTGTTTGGGCCGTTTTTGATTAGCCCAGTGCTGTATTGGCTGCTAGTGCAGTGGGGTCGCCCGCCTCGACCTGCCACTGCCGAAGCCGCTGCTGAGCCATCTTCACACAAGCCAGAGCCAGACCCCAAGGCGGCCCTGCGCCCGATCGACCGCCAGGAAGAAGCCACGCTGCAAAACTGCTTTCCTTGGTCGGTCTATTATTTACAGAATTTGGAATATCGGCCGCAGGCGCTGATCTGTCGTGGGCAATTGCGGAGTTCGCCGGAGGTGGCGTATCGCACGATTCGAGAAAATATCGAAGCGCAGTTTGGCGATCGCTTCCTGGTGCTGTTTCAAGAAGGGCTGAACGGCAAACCCTTCTTTGCTTTGGTACCCAATGCTCAGGCGCAGCGCGACGAGGCAGACCAAGCAGCCGGAAAGCCGGAACGACGGCTGGGGCGATCGCTCGGTTTGTTTGCCGCCACGCTGCTGACCACCTGCTTGGGCGGAGCAATCTTGACGGAGCGCTTTACCACTGGCGCAGCAGCGGATGAGCCGCTGACCAGAACTCTCGGTTTTGACTTGCCGACACTGCTGACGGGGCTACCCTATGCAATCGCCATTCTGCTGATTTTGGGCGGACGGGAACTGGCAAATTTCTGGGTAGCGCGGCGCTATGGGCTGCGTGTGTCCTATCCCTACTTCATTCCTGTGCCGCCGATGGCTATATTTCCCTTTGGCACGTTTGGGGCGCTACTCCAGCGGCGATCGCCCGTGCCCCATCGCCGTGCCCTGTTTGACATCGGGCTAACAGGTTCAATGGTCAGCTTTTTGCTCAGTCTGCCAATTTTGCTGTGGGGGTTGGCGCAGTCGCAGCCGATTCAGCGCACCGCCGACTCGGGCATTTTTCGGTTTGAGTCGTTCAATCCCCACGGTTCGCTGCTGCTGGCGGTGCTGAGCAAGCTGGCATTGGGCAGCGCGTTTACAGCAGACACGGCCCTGCGGCTGCATCCGGTGGCGGTGGCGGGGTGCATTGGGATCGTGATCACAGCGCTCAACCTGATGCCTGTGGGACAACTGGATGGTGGGCAGATTGTTCACGCAATGTTTGGTCAGCGGATGGGAGCCTTGATCGGCCAGGTGTCGCGGCTGCTGGTGCTGCTGCTGTCGCTGGTGCAGCAGGAACTTCTGCTGTGGGCGGTGCTGCTGTTTTTACTCCCCGCGGTGGATGCACCAACGCTCAATGATGTGAGCGAATTGGACAACCTGCGCGACTTTCTGGGGCTGGCTGCATTGACCCTGTTGGTTATAATTTTGCTGCCGCCGCCACCCATTTTGTCTCAGCTTTTGGGTATTGCCGGATAAAAAAGTTGGTGTACCCTAGTTAGTTTAAGTTAAGTTCTTTGCGGTTTTGATGCTGCACTGCCCGTTGATTAATCAGAAGCCATCTGTGGTAGTTATCTGTCTTCTAGTGTTTACTCACCACCCATTCACTACTCAGGTTGGAGGAGCCGTTGAGTCATGAGTCAGGATGTCCGGCAGTGGTTGGCTGAAATTAAGCACTTGCAGCAAAAGCTGGAGAGCGCCTATAAAGAACGAGACGAGGCGCTGAGCAGTGCGGCCAACTGGCGGCGGCTATATGAAACCGAGGCCAGGCAGCGACGTACCGAAACTAACCTGTCGCAGCGGGCGATCGCCGATCTGAAAGATCGCCTGCAAGCAGCCCAAACCGGTCCTCTGCCCAAATTGATGGGTGACGTGCCCCCGGCGATCGCCCAAAAAATTGCCAGCTTAGACACGCTGGAGTCGTTGCAGCAGGCCCTCGCGCAGGCCTTGGTAGAGTGCGATCGCCTAGCCCAGGCCCTGCGGGCTGAGCAAGCCGACCATGACCAGACCCGCAAAAGCCTCACCGCTGCCCTGGGCGAAACGGTCGATCGGCTGGCAAAGGAGCGGGCCGCCGCCCAAAAAGGACAACCCTAAGACAGCGCCCAGTTCTGCCTCCGTATTGTCTACGGGGCAGCTTAGAGCAGCGCAAAAAAACCGTCGTCTAGCTCATAGCCCAGCAGTTGAGTCATAAACTTGAGCCGGGTAGGGCTGATGCCGCCATGCTGCTGCATCCAGTCTGCCACCGCAAAGATTTTGCCCATGACAAATAGCTCCAGCGCCTCTGGGTTAAACCGGATGCCCTCCGTGCGGCTAAACTCGTGGGGCACGAGCATCGCCGCATAGCGCCCCAATTCGCCCGCTTCCCAGTCCAGCACCAGCGGCAGCCAGGGATAGCAGGCATCTAGCCGCACAAACCACAGCCGCACTTCAGGAATTTCCGACAATTCTCGCGGGTCGTCGGCATCGCGAGGAAAGTCAATCTTGAACTGGATTTGGAGGCTGGGCTGGGCGGTGGCGCTGGGCTGCTGAGCCAGCCAAGGGGCGATCGCCGCCGTTGCGGGGGAGAGATCCAGGCGATTGATCTGGTCGGCCGTAATCGTGAGAACGGAGGACATATTGGGAGTCGAAGAGGGGTAAGCAGACTGGCAGAATGTTGATCGCTTGTGCGGCTTCGGTCAACGCGAGTGTCAGAGCCATCATCAATGCTGAGTGGATGGTATGGATGCCACAAGTCCTGCCTAGCTTATTCTTTCAGGGAGCGGTACTCTACAGGGGGAAACCGCAGTGGCGCACTGGCCAACTCGTCTAGCCTGACAGAAGCCAGTAGGCTGGCCCAGTCGATGGCTAGGGACGCATCGTCGGGCCGGTCGGCTCGCAGGGTTCCCAGGCTGGTGATGGTGTCTTGCCACAGGCCCGATCGGGCGTAGAGCGTGGGCAATTCTTGCGGGGTGGCGCGATTGAGCCGCAGCGACAGGCTGCTGTTGGGGGCGACTCGCTGGAGCCAGCCATCGGTCAGTGGGTCACCAGAGCGATCGCCCGTCGGATCACACTGAAGCTGAAACACCCAGCGATAGAGTCGTCCTTCGTCTAGCGGCCGCAGCGGAATGCCGATGACGCTCGGCTGCTGGGGCAGCGGCAGGCGGTATTCATAGAGCGCTTCCTCGACCGTGCGCCCAGAAGGGGTGTCTGTGGCGATCGCCACCGAAAATTGCGCCTGCCGTGCCACCGTCTGCGGCACATATACAAACACCATCGGCTGGTCAGAAACCGTTGGCTCGACGCTGATCTTGCCCTGTTCGACGTCCACTGGGTCGGTCGGCGGCACTAGGGGCAGCAGCCGCACCGCTGTTGCGCCGTCTGGACTGCACGCCTGGCCGCCTCGCGTAATGCCACCAATGCGATTGCGAACAGGGCGCGACTGCCGCACGCTAAAGCTCAACTGCGCGATCTGAACAGGCGTGTCAAATGCCGGACGGAATCGAGCAGACAAGCCCGGAGCAGAGCGGAGCGCAGCATTCTGGAAAATTCTCGCCCTGGCGGTGCTGCTTTCGGAAACCATTCCCACGCCCAACAGCGCCACAAGCAGGGTGGAGGTTGATAAAGAAATCCGCATTTGGTTCATCGGTTCAAGGGGCTAGTGCGTTTCAGGTCGCGAGGTTGCCACCACTCCGTCGATCAGGCAGCAGATAGAGCAGATAGTAGAGCGGGCAAATGAGAATTGGGTCGGCGGAGGGGGTTTGAGTCTAATCGGGTCGCTTGGGGGCGATCGCCAACCGCCAGGGCAAATGCGCGTTAAGTACAGTCCCGTCAGCCCTATTTTGCCAAAAGTTCTGCCAAAAGTTCTGCCAAAAGTTCTGCCAAAAGTTCTGCCAAAAGTTCGTCAGGTGAGCTTGCTAATTTTGCCATAAAAATCCCTCAAGCCCTGGGTAAATGCTGGATAATCGGCTGCGAGAGTCTGAATACCGAGACCATTAGACAAGGCCATTAGACAAAACTATTAGACATTAGAGACAACGACAGCATCTATGCAACGAATTCCCCTTGCGGTCAACGGAACCCTGATGCGGGGGCTGGCGCTCAATGGCAACCTGCTGGCGGTGGGAGCCACCTTCGTCCGCGAAGCCAAAACCGAGCCTGCCTATCGCTTGTGGACAATTGGCGATCGCCATCCAGCTATGCTGCGCGTGCGCGACGGCGGGCGGGCGATCGCGGTGGAGGTTTGGGAGGTTCCCTCAGACGGACTGGGCACACTCTTGCTGCAAGAACCCCCCGGCCTCTGCATCGGCCGCCTCCAGCTAGACGATGGCGAAGCCGTGCTGGGCGTGCTGGGAGAGCCATATCTCTGCGAGGGGGAGCGGGAGATTACGGAGTATGGCGGGTGGCGGGCGTATATGGAGCGGGCAGATTGATGGAGTGGAGGTTTTGGGTTTGGGATTTTGAGAAAGTGAAGGACAGAGGAGGTAATAGGATGAGCAAAGCGCAAATCTCGCGCCTCAGAGCCAATTTATAAAGTCGTCTGAAAGCCTTTGAAATCAGTTGAAATTAGTGGTTTTTGTAAAGTTGCCTTCGTTCAGGCGATTACAAGCTCGAAATCAAGACTGTTAAGGCACTCAGGCTCCTTGAGATTTGGTTTATAAACTTAGCTCTCAGACTGATTCCCAACTGATTCTCTAGACGTTGCCATAAAGTTGCCATAAAGTTGCCATAAATTAAGCTGCTTGAGGCCTTGCAGACTCTTGCGTAGGAAATCTAAATCCGCCTATCCAAAATCGCCCATCCAAAATCCAAAATCAACCCCTACACCCCATCTCTCTCCTCATGTCCCTCCTCACCCTCATTCTCCTGTCAGGCGTTGGCACGTTTCTGATGCGGACGGCGGGCGTGTGGCTTCCCGAACGGTGGGTTCCGACACGATGGCTGGCCTATCTGCCGCTGGCGGTGATTTTGGCGATGGCGGTGGCGAGTGTGATGGGATTGCTGAGCCAGCCGTCTGAAACAGGAGCGACGGTATTGGCAACGCTGGCGGTGGTGGGCGGGGCGCTGTGCAAGTGGCCGCTGGCGGTCTGCATTTTGCTGGGATGCGTGGTGTTCGGTGCGGTTTCGTCCTTTGCTTAGCGGCTTGCAGCGCGATTTATGAACCAGGGCTGGGTCTATCGAGAGCAGGTGACGCGGCGCGATGTGGGGCGATCGCTCTTGGATTATTACAGTCAGCGCTATCCGCACTCCAGCCGCGACGAATGGCAACGCCGCATTGCCCAGGGGCAAATCCGGGTGAATGGCTGGCCTGCCTCGGCAGAAGACGTGCTGTGCCTGGGTCAGCAGCTTGCCTATCATCGACCGCCGTGGCAAGAACCCGACGTGCCGCTAGTGTTCGACATTTTGCACGAAGACCCCGATGTGCTGGTGGTGGCAAAGCCGTCGGGGTTGCCCGTGCTACCGGGGGGTGGCTTTTTGCAACACACGCTGCTGGGGCAGTTGCAGCAGCGCTATCCGCAGAATCCGCCAACGCCTGTGCATCGTTTGGGGCGGGGCACGTCTGGCTTGTTGCTGCTGGCGCGATCGCCCTTCGCCAAGTCGCACCTCAGCCAGCAGATGCGCGACCAGACGCGGCAGGCAGAGATCTTGCTGAAATCTCTTGTAGCGTCACATTCGCAACTGCGTTCTGGGAACCATTCGCAGCTATATTCTGGCTGGCATACAGATTATGCTCATCAGACGGGAAAACTGGGCGATCGCCCCTTGCGAAAAACCTATCTTGCGCTTATCGGCGCTACCGATCTGCCCAATCGCTTTACTATTACTCAGCCCATCGGCAAAGTGCCCCATCCCGTTCTCGGCTACGTGTATGGCGCTGTGTCCGAGGGCTTGCCTGCCTATAGCGAAGGGCAGGTTTTGAGGCGGCAGGGCGATCGCACCCTCGTCGAGATGACCATCCTCACGGGCCGCCCCCACCAGATCCGCATTCACCTGGCGGCAGTGGGCAATCCGCTGCTGGGCGATCCGCTCTACGCTCCTGGCGGCACGCCCCGCATTCCCCAATCAGAAACCGAGGCAGAGCGCGAAAAGCTGCCCGTCCCTGGCGACTGTGGCTATTGCCTGCACGCTCATCGGCTCACGTTTCAACACCCCACCCAAGGGCAGCCGATGGTGTTCACGGTTCCCGCCCCATTTGCACCTGCTTCAATCAACCTGAAATGAACCTGAATGGACATCACGATTTGTCAGCCATGACTTGTCAAATACTCTCTAGCTCTGCTGATTGATGCTATGAATGCTGATTGATGCTATGAGAGATGAATGTGCCAGACCTCGCCTGATTTCGTTGCTTTATCCCGTTGTTTTATCCCGTTGTTTACCTTGTTTCACATCGCGGACTCTGTTGCCAGATTCCGACTCCTCAAATTTACTTCTCGAATTTACCTTTAGTGCCGAACAGGCAAAGGGTGCAGGCTTTCTATGAGTAGGGGCAACCGACAAAATGATGCGCTGGATCAGGCGAAAACGGCGGACACGCTTTGGTATGCGCTGGAGCCGCAAGACGCGCTGAGCCAAATTGGAACTGATCCGCGCACGGGGTTGAGCCAGACAACAGCGGGCGATCGCCTCCAGCAAAATGGCGCAAACGAATTGTCAGAACCGCCACTCAAAAGCCCCTGGCGGATGCTATGGGAACAGCTAACCGCGACGACGGTGGTGGTGCTGATTGTGGCGGCGATCGCCTCGGCGGTGCTGGGCGATCTGGAAGATGCGCTGGCGATTTTGGCGATCGTGGTCTTCAACGCAGTGCTGGGCTTTACGCAAGAATATCGGGCCGGCAAAGAGTTTGCCGCGCTCAAAAAATTGGCGGTGCCCAAGGCGCGGGTGTTGCGCGATGGCGAGTGGCAGCAGGTGTTGGCGCGGGAATTGGTGGTGGGTGACATTGTGCAGCTAGAGGATGGCGACCAAGTTCCGGCAGACTGTCGGCTGCTAGAAAGCACCAACCTGCGGACGCAAGAAGCCGCCTTTACGGGCGAGTCGGAGTCGGTGGAAAAGCAGGTGGCGAAGATCGAGGGGCGAGACCTGCCGCTGGGCGATCGCCGCAATATGGTCTATATGGGCACGGTCGTCACCTACGGGCGCGGGCGCGGGCTGGTGACGGCGACAGGCATGGATACAGAACTGGGCAAAATTGCCGACTCGATTCAGTCGGTAGAGGCGGAACAAACGCCGCTGCAAAAGCGACTCGACCAACTGGGCAAACGGCTAGCAGTTGCCGCGCTAGCCCTAGTGGCCCTGATGTTTGCTGTCGGCCTGGCGCGGGGGGGCAATGTTGAAGATCTGTTCCTCACGGCGGTCAGCCTGGCCGTGGCAATTATTCCCGAAGGCTTGCCGGCCGTAGTCACGATTGCCCTGGCGATTGGCTCTCGGCGAATGCTGAAGCGGCAAGCCCTGATCCGCAAGCTGCCCGCAGTGGAAACCCTCGGCTCCGTCACCACCATCTGCTCCGACAAAACAGGCACGCTGACGGAAAATCGGATGACGGTGAAGATCCTGTCGCTGGCCGGCGAACAGGTAGAACTGCGCGAATCTTTTGCCGAAATCACCTCCCGACTGGATGGCCGCAAGTCCATCTTTCGCCCTGGAGATGGCGTGCCCCTGAGTGCGCCGATCGCCCTGACGCTAGTCGGCAGCGCCCTCTGCAACAACGCCCTGGTCAAAGAAGATGAAGATGGCAAAGACAAAGCCCTGGGCGACCCGACGGAAATCGCTCTGGTGGTGGCGGCCGATCGCCTGGGGCTGGGCAAAGAGGAACTGGAAGTGCTGCTGCCCCGCGTTGCCGAAGCGCCCTTCGACTCCGACCGCAAGCGGATGACGACGATTCACAAATGGGGCGATCGCCAAAACTGGCAAGCCTCAGACGTGGGCAAGCTGGTGCTGAGCCTGCTCAATCTGCCCAATGCGCCCTATATCGCCCTAACCAAAGGAGCCATCGACGGAATGCTGGAGGTGTCTACTCACGTTTGGGATGAGGGGCAAAAACCGCTCGATGCCGAGAGGCGCGATCGCATTTTGCAAGATAACGATCGGCTGGCCAGCATGGGCACGCGCGTCCTCGGTGTAGCCTTTCGCCTGCTCAACGACCTGCCGCCTCCGGGTCGAGAACTGGAAGTCGAGCAAGACTTGGTGATGGTGGGGCTGGTGGGAATGCTCGATCCGGCCCGACCCGAAGCCAAAACCGCCGTGCAAACCTGCAACGCAGCCGGAATCCGCACAGTGATGATCACAGGCGACCATCCCCTGATGGCCCGCACCATCGCCCGCGATCTAGAGATTGCCACCAACGATAGATACTTAACTGGGCAGCAACTTAGCCAGCTTTCTATGCAAGAACTAGAGCAACAGGTGGGTGAGGTGTCGGTCTATGCCCGCGTCTCGCCCCAGCAAAAGCTGAAGATCGTAGAAGCCCTGAAAAATCGCGGCGAGATTGTCTCTATGACGGGCGACGGGGTCAACGACGCGCCCGCCCTGCGAAAGGCCGACATCGGCGTGGCGATGGGCATTACGGGCACGGATGTCGCCAAAGAAGCCGCCGACATGGTGCTGCTGAATGACAATTTCTCCACCATCGTTGCGGCGGTGGAAGAGGGGCGCGTCATCTACGACAACATCCGAAAATTCATCCGCTATAACCTGACGGGCAACGTCAGCGGCGTGATGCTGATGCTGCTGGCTCCGCTGATCGCCATGCCCCTGCCCCTGCGTCCGATTCAGATTCTCTGGATCAACCTGCTGGCAGACGGGCTGCTGGCCCTAGCGCTGAGCGTGGAACCCGCCGAAAAAAATGTGATGCAGCGGCCGCCCTATCCGCCGGGCGAGAGTGTGTTTAGCCGGGGCGTGGGTCGCGATATTGTGTGGATTGGCATCCTTATGGGAGTCACGTTTCTAGGCTTTGGCTATTGGGTCTGGTCTACAGGCCGCCCCAACTGGCAAACGATGGTCTTTGCGACGCTGGCTTTCTCGCGGATCTGGTTAGCCCTGGCGATGCGGTCTGAAAACCGCCTGCTGGCAAGAATTGGGCTGCTGAGCAACAAGCCGATGCTGGGCGCGGTGCTGCTCACCTTTGGGCTGCAAATGCTGGTGATGACGCTACCCGTTCTGCAACGCTGGTTTGAGACGCAGCCGCTAACAGGGGTTGAACTAGCGGCTTGCGTGGGGGTCAGCACGATTGGCTTTTGGGCCGTGGAGCTTCAGAAACTGGTGCGGAAGTGGGCGGGGCGGTAAAGCTTTTCTGGAAGCTCTTATGATAGAAGAGGTTAAGAAAACTTCAATATTCTTCGTAACTTCCCATCTGTTTCGTCACTTCTCAGCGCCACTCTATTAACTTTATTCGTGATTTGTCATCTGTGACTTCTCAACTCACCGCACCCCAACCCCTCGAACGACTCACCTGGGACTGGCAAGGATACACCATCCGCTACACTGTGCAGGGCGCGGGTCAGCCGATTGTGCTGATTCACGGCTTTGGCGCGGCGATCGGGCACTGGCGCAACAATATCCCCGTGCTGGCGGCGGCGGGTTATCGCGTCTTTGCGCTGGACTTGCTGGGCTTTGGCGGATCAAGCAAACCGGCGATCGCCTACAGTTTGGAACTCTGGCAAGACCTGCTCAAAGACTTTTGGGCTGCCCATATTGGCGCACCTGCCGTGTTTATCGGCAACTCCATCGGCGCTTTGCTCAGCCTAATGATGGCTGCCGACTATCCCGATCTGGTGCAGCGCGTGGTCTTGCTCAACGCGGCAGGCGGGCTAAACCATCGCCCTGAGGAGCTAAACCCACCGCTGCGGCTGGTGATGGGCGTATTTACCCAACTGGTGAGTTCTGACCTGGTGGGGCCGTTTTTGTTTGAGCAAGTCCGCAAAAAGCCGCGCATTCGCCGCACCCTGATGCAGGTCTACCGCGACCACACCGCCGTCACCGACGAACTGGTGGATCTGATCTATGAACCCTCCTGCGATCCGGGCGCTCAAAAAGTCTTTGCCTCCATCCTCACGGCTCCCCCAGGCCCCAGCCCAGCAGAACTATTGCCCCGCGTGCAGCAGCCCATCCTGGTGCTGTGGGGCGATGCTGACCCCTGGACTCCGATCGCAGGCTCCAAAATTTATCGAGAACTGGCGGCCGCCGAACCCGACCGGGTGCAGTACACGCCAATTTCGGGGGCCGGCCACTGCCCCCACGACGAATGCCCCGATACGGTCAATCGGCTGGTGCTGGAGTGGTTGAGCGCGGAGAATCGCGGATGAGCTTGCCGACCGTTATTTTGCCGGGATACTTTGCCGATGCCGCGCCCTATCGCGAGATGGAGCGGGCACTTGAAGGGCTGGGCATTTGGGCGAAGACGGTTCCGCTACGGCGACGAGACTGGGTGCCAACGCTGGGCGGCCGCTCGATGACCCCGATTTTGGAAAAGCTGGACGCGACGGTGCGCCAGGTGCAGCAGGAAACGGGGAGCGATCGCCTCAATTTGGTGGGTCATTCCGCAGGCGGCTGGATTGCGCGGATTTACCTGGGTGAAGTGCCCTACCAGATTCACCCCAGCGATGCGGGCAAGTCTTGCCTCTGGAAGGCGCATCCGTCGGTGGCAACGCTGGTCACCCTGGGCACGCCCCACGTCAGCCAGGAACGCTGGACGCGGCGCAATTTGGACTTTGTGAAGACGCACTATCCCGGCGCGTTTTACCCGCAGGTGCGCTATGTCTGCGTGGCGGGCAAAGCGGTGTATGGGCAGCGGCGACCGGGAACTTGGTTTGCTCACAGCAGCTACGAAATGACCTGTGGCGTAGGCGGCTGCTGGGGCGACGGCATTACGCCCATCGAGGCTGCTCATCTGGACGGTGCAGAAAACCTGACCCTGCCAGAGGTGGTTCATTCGCCGCGACCCGGACGACTGTGGTATGGTTCGCCAGAAATCGTCAGCCAGTGGGCGCAATATCTGGCGTGAAGCCTGCTGCTAGGCTCCGTCGATTCCTGTCTGTTAGCGATACTCACGATACTAGGTGGGCAACGGGCACGTTCAAACCTCTGAAACTGCCTTAAGGGGTGTCAAGGAGTAGTTGGCGAGGGGCTGGCGGGCAGGGGTGCGGGAATGGTCTGCGCTGGAGCTGCCGGACTGGGCGCAGCAGGGCTGGCCGGGGCAGGACTGGCTGGGACGGTCTGCGGCGCGGGTTCATCGGGCGTGCCCAGGATGCTGGGGTTGCCCGTGTCGAATACGCCGGCTACGCAGGCGATCATCATGGTGGCCAGGGTGCCCACAAACAGTGCTTTCCAGCCTAGCTCGGAAATGTCTTTGCGGCGGGAGGGAATCAGCGCCGTGGTGCCGCCCACAAAGATGCCGACCGAGGCCAGATGGGCGAACCCAGAGAGGGCATAGCTGACGATTAACAGAGCGCGATCGCTCAAAACGCCATCCCGCGAGGCAGCCGCTAAGGACTGATAGGGCGGAATCGCCGTTTCAAACAGACGACGACCGATGATCACCGACGAAGCCCAAAGTTCGCTCCAGTCGAGCGACACGCCCGTTAGCACCGTCAGCGGCAAAAACAGCGCCCCCAGGATATTTTGCAGCGTCACGACCTTAAAGATTTCGCCAATCCCAAACGGAATCAGCGTCAGCGCGTTAAAGAACTGGTTAATCAAGTAAACCAAGCCCAAGATTAGAATCAGCACGGCGGCGATCGCCACGGCCATTTTCACCCCGTCTAGTGCGCCCACGATGGCGGCATCCAGCGGACTCACCCGCTCGATGGGTTCCCCTGCGACGGTTTCTTGATGCACGGGTTCTGTCCGCGCCACGCCCGCCTCAAAATCTTCGACTTCTTCGTTCAACACCTGATCGAGCGATCGCTCATCGGGGATGCCCCCTGCGGTGACGGGCACGGTCGTTTCCGGCAGCAAAATCTTCGACAGCACAAAACACGCCGGAATTGCCATCACCGATGCCGACACCAGATGCCCCAGGATATTTGGGAAAACCGGCTTCAAAAAGCTGACATAAATCGCCAGCGTAGACGAGGCCGCCGTGCCAAAACAGCACGCCAGAATCGCCAGTAGCTCACTCCGAGTCATGCTGGCCAGGAACGGCTTTACCACGATCGCCGCTTCGATGCCCACAAAAATATTGGCCGCACCACTCAGGGATTCTGCGCCGCTCAGCCGCATGGCGCGGTAAAAAACGCGAGCGAAGAAATTCGTAACGACCTGAATGATCCCCAGGTTATAGAGCAGCGCCATTAGCCCCGAAAAGAAGATGACCGCTGGCAACGCCCGAAACGCAAAGATATAGCCCAACTGAATGCCACACAGCCCTGGCAGCACCTCGCCCGGCTGGGCCGGCGTACAGGTGCCCGACGCGGGCAGGGGCGACAGCACCAGCGGCTCTTGTCCAGGAAGGGGAACAAATCGATTGCCAAACACAAATCGTGCGCCCGCATCGGCTGCGTCAAAAATCACGTTCAGCAAATCGGTAAACCATTGCAGAAAAAGCTGTGTGATTGGAAAGGCAAACACCAGAAAGCCCAGAATTAGCTGGAGCAAGATGCCCCAAATCACCACACGCCAGGGAAAATACTTGGGACTACGATTTTCGGAAAACAGCCACGCGACTGCACATAGCCCGAAAATTCCAACAAAGGAGATTAAATTCAGAATCGACATTGGATATTGTCCTCTCTGAGGTAAATCCGGGTTGTCATGGTCATGCAGCTACATGCAGCTACTTAACTGCGCTCAGTCACAAGTGCGCTCAGTCACAAGTGCGTCAGTCGCAAGTGCGCTCAGTCACAGGCCTGTTACAAGCTCATCATAAGCTCGTTACAAACAGGAGTCTAAGCGAGGACGCGATCGAAAGAACTGCTTCCGCAATGGGTCGCGCAATCCCAAATGGGACAATTTGCTGACGGCCTCGCCTTGGATTTTACATAAGACCGAGGGAAAGGGGTAAAAATTTCTGTATCGGCTGGTCGAAAATTTTGTCGCTTGACGAGTCGGATAGGATAGGGATATTCCTTTTCCGCACCTGCTCATGGACGCTTTTGCTCTCCTGCCGCCCGACTGGACAGAGGCGGCGGTTCACGCCGTTGAGTTCTGTTGTCCAACCTGCCGTTTGTCTTGCACCGAAGCGCAGCAAGTGTGGATTAATCGGCGATCGCCCGTCTTTACCCACGATCACCGCCGCAAGTGGCAGGAATTTTATCACTGCACCTGCGGCACGGCCTGGTGGGCCTGGAGCAGCGATCGCCCCCCCACTGACCTCACGCCGCTGGAGTCAAGTGGCGATCGCCCAAACACCACGCCGACCCTGTTTCCCGACTACCTGCTGGGCGGCTTTGATGATCTGCCAGATTTATATCCTGGCGAGTAGTGGCGGGAGGGTGGAGAGCGATGGAGTGTTGGAGCGAGCCACCCCGCCCCCGCTACCCCGTCACCCCCCACCGCAGCCCCCAAAAAATGGCAGCCGCCAGTGCGCCGCAGAGCGGAATCGTACCCACCCACGCCAGTCCGATTTGACGCACGATACTCCAATGAATCGGGCTGCGCTGTGAGAGTCCAACGCCTACCACTGCACCGACGAGCGCATGGGAGGTAGACACCGGCAGCCCGATGCGCGAGGCAACCAGCACCGTGGCGGCAGTCGCCAGTTCTGCACAGAGGCCGCTGCTGGGTTGCAGCGCGAGAATGCCTTCGCCGATGGTGGCGATGACGCGACCGCCCCACACCGCCAGCCCGCCCACGATGCCCACGGCCCCCAGCGCCAAAATCCACAGGGGAAGGACGGCTCTATCTCCCGTGGGCTGCGTCAGATAGACGATGGTTGCGAGGGGTGCGATTGCATTGCCCACGTCGTTTGAACCGTGGGCAAAGGCAACAAAGCAGGCGCTCAGCAGTTGGAACCGCGCCATCATCTGCTCGACGGGATTGGCAAGCTTAGGGGCGATCGCCCCCGATGGTTCTCCGGGAAGATTCGACACATTGGGCACAGCAGCCGGACGAGCAGCGATCGCGCTAATGCCCAAGGTGGCGATCGCCCCGATTGCCAGCGCCAGCGTGTGGGGCGGCAGATGAATCCAGGCTGAAAACTCTGCTGGAATCTGCGCTGAAATGG
Source organism: Cyanobacteriota bacterium (assembly GCA_046719575.1). GTDB lineage: Bacteria > Cyanobacteriota > Cyanobacteriia > Elainellales > Elainellaceae > Thermoleptolyngbya. The sequence goes on along the minus strand of JBDNCP010000036.1, from coordinate 14,202 downwards.
CGGGCTGCAACACGGGCAGCACAATCAGCCCAAACCCGCCAACTAATCCTAAGCTCAACCAAGGCAGCCATTCATAGGCCCGCTGGAGCGGCTGCGGAGCCTGCAACACACCGCGCCGCAGAATGGCATAAAACCCAGCGGCGATCGCCCCGCTGACCAACGGCGTGATACCCCAGGTAAACGAAATTTGACCCAGTAGCGGCCAAGTTACGGAATGTAAGCCGGACGCAGCCCAACCAAATCCGGCGATCGCCCCCACCACCGCATGAGACGACGCAACCGGTAGCCCCAGCCGCGTGGCCAGGTTGAGCCATAGCCCACAGGTCAGCAGCACCGACACCATGCCCAATCGCAAAACCTGGGGTATGTCAGTGAACTGATCTGGATCGACCACGCCGCTGGCCAACGTGCCCACCACGCGCCGTCCAAACAGCATTGCCCCAGAAAACTCCAGCACTCCGGCGATCGCCAGTGCGTGTCGCAGCGACACCGCACCAGAGCCAACGGACGTGCCCATTGAATTCGCCACATCGTTCGCGCCCAGGTTCCAGGCAACGTACAGAGCCAATCCACTGGCAATCACAATCCAAATCACACTGCTTGCGCTCCACGCTACGGCTGAATTACGGCTTCGTTCCAATAAAACGGGTATAAGACTAGTATTTCGAGCGCGAAATCATTTCTTGCAGACCGTTCTTGCAGACCGTTCTTGCAGACTGCATACCCCTAGCCCCGCAATATTCCGGCTATATTTCCGACTATATTATTGAGAATTGCAAATAAACCCCTTTTAACCTCTCACAATTTCAGGATTCAGCGTTAATGTAAGGGGCAGTTTCTCTCGTTTTCTCGCAGTTTCGGCGTGACTCGAAAAACCAAGTCAGCCCGCAAGTCAGCTTCGAGCAGCGCAACCTCTCCGGCTGCGGTGCCTCGGCGATCGCTCAAACGAGCCAGCCAGGTATTGACGGCGCTCCCCGACAAACCACCCGAACCCACGCGGGAATGGTCAATTCGAGAGGCGATCGCCCTACTGCAAGACGTGATCCTTGCCGCGCTCGACAAGGGCTATAGCCAGGAAGATGTAGCCGCTCTGCTCAACCAGGCAGGCATTCCCGTTTCGCCGTCATCTTTGCGCTACTACTTGTCTCGGCTCAAGCAGTCGGCTGCGTCTCAGGCAGCACCAGCCCGCTCGAAGCCCCCGCGCACCCAGAAGCCAAAGCAAAGTGCCCGTGCGATAGCCCCTGCCACGCCTGCGATCGCCCCCCCAGATCCCACATTCCCCACGGAAGCCGCTGCAAACCATCCCGCCGCAAACCATCCCGCTGCAAACCGTTCTGTAGAAAATGTCATCGCCTACCTACTCGATGAATCCAAACCGCCCACCCCAACAGACATAAACTCTGCTGCGGATCAGGAATCATCCACCTCTAAGCAAAAACGCAAAAAGCGAAAGAGATAACCTTGTTACCGTTTTGCTGAACGCAGGCGCGAACAGGCTACGGCATCCCTCAGAACTCCAATACTCCACCGACGGAACAGCTCCCAGTCAGCAGCTAGTCCAGCAGCTAGTCCAGCAGCTAGATTGGGAACAAGAGGTAGGGCTGACACAGCAAAAAACAAAATAACCAAGATTGAATTGGAAAAATTGATAGAAATTGTTCGCTTTTGGATACACTAAGTTATCTACTTTGCAAGCCCATAGCAATCCGCTCAACTGGAAATCGACACTTTATCAGCTGCTCTATCCATCACATTGCGAATAGAACCGCTGAATAGAGCAGTGAATCGATCTTGACCACCTCTGACCATCTGCCTGACCGCAAAAACACTCACTGACCGACCCACTCTTTACTACCCTTTTACCACCCTTTTACTACCCTTTTACTACTATGACGACCACTAAAAGACGCCTCCCTGGAACTGTCCTGGTTCAGCAAGAAGCCATCGAACAGGCCACTAGTTTGCTTGAACAACTCCCCGAAAAGCCAAAAGAAGTTTGGTCTTTGCGGGAAGCAATTAACTTGCTACATGACTCCATCTCCACGGCACTCGATCGCGGCTATAGCCACGAAGAAATTGCCGCACTGCTGGCCGATAAGAACATCAAGATCAGTGTCTCTTCCCTCAAGCGGTATCTGGCTTCCACCAAAAAGGACAAACTGGGAACCGCAGGCAAAACTCGTCGCCACCGCAGCTCGACGGTTCAGAAGAAAGCCGTGACCGAGGCTGCCGCCGCGCTGCCAGAGGTTGAACCCGCTGCATCCGAAGAACCCGCCGCCACCCCTAAAAAGCGCGGCCCCCGCACTAGCAGCACGCGCACTACCACCGCCGCCAAAACAAGGTCTCCTCGCACTTCAACCAAGACGAAAACCGCTTCTACGACCTCGACCCGCGGCCGCAAAAAGCAGGCTTAGGTCAAGAGACGATATAAAACCTGGGGCATAGGAGGGCGCTCTTTGGGTTGCTGTCGAGGGCGATCGCCCCTGATTTATCTGCGAGGTCACTCCTGCGAGATCACTAGTGCTGTGAGATCACTATTCTGCGAGATCACTAGTGCCGTGAGATCACTAGTGCTGTGAGATCACTATATTGCAGGATAATATTGCAGGATATTGCAAGTGTTTTTTGCTGAGTCGCAGTAACTTCGTAAGTGCAATGCTGTGCTAGGAATTCCTGTGCCAGCTATTTCCGACACCTGCCACCCTCTGCATCACGCTCCAAGAGAACGTTGCAAAATCTTAACCTATCTCCGCAGAAGCCTTGCGCTGCGTCCCCCAGACGCTAATAATTGGGGCTATTCGTGAACTCGATCGCCCAGCTTCGGTGCCTAGCGCAAAGCGTTGGTGAGGGCTGGTGATTGTGCTTTTAGGAGGCTCTATGTCCCACCGACCCATCATCCTTGGCATTGTTGGCGATAGTGCCGCCGGAAAAACGACGCTGACTCGTGGCATCGCCCAGGTGCTTGGCGAAAACGAGGTAACTGTCATCTGCACCGACGACTATCACCGCTACGATCGCAAACAGCGGTCTGAACTGGGAATTTCTGCCCTGCACCCCGACTGCAACTATCTCGATATTATTCAGCAGCACCTCTCGCTGCTGCGGACGGGGCAGCCAATTCTGAAGCCAATTTATAATCACAGCAGTGGCACCTTTGAGCCGCCAGAGTACATTAAACCCAAGCGATTTGTCATTGTAGAAGGGCTGTTGGGCTATGCCACGCGGGCAATGCGCGACAGCTACGATGTCAAGGTTTATCTAGCTCCACCGGAAGAATTGCGCCACATCTGGAAGATAAACCGCGACACCCGCAAGCGCGGCTATACCCGTGACCAAGTGATCAAGCAAATCCAGCAGCGCGAGCCAGACTCAGAAGCCTTTATTCGGCCCCAGCGGCAGTGGGCGGATGTGGTGGTGAGTTTCTATCCACCCAGCGGCAACCTGACGCAGGATGAACTGCTGCTAGCGGTGCGACTGGTGCTGCGCCCTACGATTCCCCATCCAGATTTCAGCAGCATTATTGGCGATGGAGAACACGCAGGCGGCGCGGTGCGACTGGGGCTAGATCGCGATATGGGCAAACCCGTGGATGTGATGGAGATTGATGCCCACGCCACAGCAGAGCAGGTGCGAGATCTAGAGCGCAGCCTGTGCCACGAAGTACCCTACTTGGGTCAGTTTTGCAGCCTGGAAGGGAACCCGGGCATTGGCAAGCTGATTGGCACGACCGGAGAAACGCTGCAAAGCTATCCACTTGCGATTACTCAACTGCTGATTACTTATCACATGCTGAAGGCTGCGAACGTTTCTACGAACGTTGCCTAGCTGTGAGATGCTGCAAAACCAGAAATTCCACAGATTCGGGAAAGCTTAGAATTCAGGAAATTTTGGTTTTCGAGATCCATTCCGATTTGACCTCCGTATTTGTGTCTAGAGCGCCAACCCCCTCCCCCGGATAGGCGTTTTCAAATGCCTAGCTCTAGGCACATTAGGAGTCAATCAAACAATGGAACCATACGCCAAGACAGCGGTTTGCACTTTCTGGCAGTGGCTTGCTCCTCGCCGTTCTGCCCTCAAGCGGGCGATCGCCCTCAGCACTTTCGCAGGCTTCCTTTCGATTACCGCACTGGGTCTGACTAGCAGCTTGCAGCCTGCACCGCTACAAGCGTCTGACCATGACGACGGCGATATCGACGTTCGTAGCCGCGCCCTCAGCCTGACCGATCTCTATGTCTTTCGAGAAATCGACCAAAACTCGGCGGCCCGCGCTGGCGACCTGATTCTGGTGCTAAACACCAACCCGCGATCGCTCGCTCGCCAGCAATACTACTTCAGCAGCAATGCTCAGTATGACATCAAGATTGCGCGGGTTGCCAATGTCAACAATGCGCCTGTGCCGCAGCCAGATCTGACGCTGCGCTTCACCTTCTCGCCGCCCAATAAAGGAAATCGCCAGGTCGTCACCCTGACCACGATTGACAGCAACGGGCAAAGCAGCACCAACACCACCACCGGCGGCGGCCGCATTCTCACCACTGCTATCACCGATGCTGCACCCCGGCTCAACACCGTGCGGGCACGGGGCGCTAATCTCACTATCTTTGCGGGGCTGCGCGAAGATCCTTTCTTCTTTGATGTGGAGGCTTATTTCCGGGTGCGGGCTGCGGTCGCGGGTTTCGGTCCGGCGGCGAGCTTCCGATCCCCCGATACCGCGCTCGACTTTACCAAAGGGTACAACGTCAATACCATTGTCGTCCGGGTGCCACAGCGGGTATTGGCTGGTGGCAGAAACATCAACACCTTCGATGTTTGGGGCACGATCAACATCCGTGATCCGCGCACGGGTCAATTTACCCAAGTGGAGCAGATTGCCCGGCCGGGCATCAACGAACTGCTGACCACTGGTTCGCAAACTATCTACGAAACCTACAATCGGACACAGCCCGCTCGGTTTAACTCTCCCGACAGCAATACGATTCGAGACAACATCACGGCAGTTCTGAAGCTGGTAGGCAACAACGACACGCGGGCAAATGCGCTGGTGCGGGCGCTGCTGCCAGACGTAATGCGGATCGACACGACCGTACCCAGCGGCTATGGCAACAAGTTTAATGCCTTGGGGTCTCCGGCAGCAGGGCGGCGACTGCTAGATGACGTGGTGGACGCTTCGCTAAGTATTGTAACCAACGGAGCCATTACTACCGATAACGTTTCCTACGATGGCACACCGGGTAATCCGGCACAGGGACACCAGCCGCTAGCTCCCTCCTTCCCCTATTTAGCACCGCCCAATTAGGTAGAACTTTTAGGGTAAGACTGACGCAATTGGACGATTTTTCGCGGATTGTGGTGAGAAATCGTCCAATATCCAGAACATTCGCAATTGCCGGTTAAGTATTTGCAGGATCTCCAGCAATTTCATTTGTAACGCCACAGATGTAACGCCATAGAGCATTGAGATCACTCATCAATCCCTTATATCCAGGGAATTCTAATGAACACAGTGAATATTTTGAGATCCAGCAGGCGGCGATCGCTGCTGGCGCTGGCGGGGCTGTCGATCACGAGTGCGGTGCTAGTGCTGACGCAGACGGGTGGGCTGGGGCTGCGGGGGTGGAGCGATCGCCCTTCTAGCAATCTAGACACGCCTTACCGCTATCTGTTTTCTGTGAGCGCTTCGGGCGGCGCAACAGCCCGACTAGAGCAAGAAATTGCCCACTTTCAAGAGCGTGTTCGGCAAATGCCCGCCCAGAGCATGGCGCAAGGGCTGGAGCGGTCGGCACTGGCGCTGAGCTATTTGAAAATGGCGCGGCTGACGGGGCAAAGTCACTGGTATCTGCTGGCAGACCAGACGGCGCAGGAGGTGCTGAGGTCAATGCCAGACCATCCAGAGGCGATCGCCGTGTTGGCACGGGTGGCTGAGGCGCGGCACGACTTTGGTCAGGCGCTGGCGCTGGCAGCGCAACTAGACGGTTCAAGAGAAGCGCTGAGCGTTCAGGCATCGGTGTATCTGGCAATGGGCAACCTGACGGCGGCGGCTGAGGCGGGCGATCGCCTGGTCGAGCAAACTCTGAGTCCGGCCGCCTTCACCCAGCAAGCCCTGGTGCGGGCAGCCCAGGGCGACGATATGGGCGCATTGCAGAGCTTCCGATATGCGCTGGAGGTGGAGGAAGCAGGCGACCTCAGCAGTTCCGCTCGAACGCGCACGCTGCTCGGCCGCTTCTATTACGAACGGGGGCAACTCGATCAGGCGCAGGCTTTGTACCAAGAGGCGCTGCGAATTTTGCCGAGCTACTTGCCTGCCCGCCTGAATCTGGCCCAACTGGCGCTGCGCCAGGGACGCTATGGGCTGGCTGAACGGTATTATCGCCAGGTCGAGGCGATGGGCAGCGCCGCGACGGTTTATGAACCGCTGGTGCAGCGGGGGCAGGCCCGGCTCAAGCAACTGCAAAACCAGCCTGCCCAGGCAGATATTCACTGGACGAATGCGGAACAGCACCTGCGGCAAACGCTGGCAGAGGCAGCGGCAGACCCCGGCTCGTTTGGCTTTGGGCATCGGCGCGATCTGGCACGATTGCTGCTGGAGCGGGGCCGCCCAGAAGACACCACCGAGGCGCTGATGCTGATGGAGGCCGAAGTCCAGCAGCGGCAAGATGCAGACACACTCGACACCTATGCCTGGGCACTGTCGCAGGCGGGGCGCTGGCAGGAAGCCAGGAAGATAGTGCAAGCGGCGATCGCCCAGGGCACTCGTGATGCAGCACTGTGCGATCGCGCTGCTCAAATCGAGGACAGGCTGGGCAACCCAGCCCAGGCTGGGGTCTATCGTCAACAGGTGCTTGAAATTGACCCCCAGTTTAATCAACACGCTCGTCGCGCTACAGGACTGGGCATCGGCCTGGGCCGCTAGCCAGATGATTCCACCGTCCATCTTTTTGACTCAGCTTCGTTCCCTTTCTCCTGCATGAAGCCATGTACCAAGCCATGCATCAATCCATGCATCAGTCTATGCATCAATCTATGTATAAAGTCATGCGTAAACCCGGTCGATACCTGTGCTGGATGCTGTTCTCTGGAGTAGGCACAGTGCTGCTTTGGCTGGGGCTGGCGGCTCCCGGACAGGCCCACTGGGCAGATTTATCCGTTGCGGAAGTGCGCGTGGCAGACTCCGCTGTGGAAATGACGCTCACCTATCCGACTGGCCTCACGGCATTTGCCGATGGCGATCGCAGTGGTCAACTTTCTCCCCAGGAAGTCCGCGACCACGCCCCCGCGCTACAGGCGTTTCTCAGCAGCCAGATTCAGATGTTTGACGGCGATCGCCGCCCCGGTGCGCTCACTCTAGAGCCACTGGATGCAAATGCGCCTGTGCCCAACAGCGTCCGCATTGCGCCCAACAACACCCACAGCACGCTGCGTCTTATTTTTGCCTGGCCCCAGCCCGTTCAAGGGGTGCAGATTCACTACGGCTTGTTTTTGCCCGATGTGCCCACAGCAAGCTGTCTGACCACAATTCTGCAAAACGGGCGGCTGCGGACGTTTCTGTTTACCCCCACGCAACGAACGCTGGCACTTGCGCCGGGTCTGCCCGGACTGGGCACAGGGGAACTGCTGCTGGCGATCGCCGGAGCGTTTCTCTGGGGCGCAGTTCACTCTATGTCACCGGGACACGGCAAAACGGTCGTCGGCGCTTATCTGGTGGGCGAACGCGCCACGCCCAAACACGCGCTATTCCTCGCCTTAACGACGACGATTACCCACACCTTCGGCGTGTTTGCGCTGGGACTGGTGACACTATTCGCAGCTCAGTCTGTGCTGCCAGAGCAACTCTATCCCTGGCTGAGTCTGGCTTCGGGCGTGATGGTGATTGGGATTGGGCTGAATTTGCTGCGTCATCGGCTGCGTTCAAAACCTCATTCGCATCAGCAGGGATCAGTCCATCAGCATTCACATTCCAGAGTGCCTTCCGAACTGTCGTCTCATAGCCATTCCCACTCGCCTTCTGAAAAGGCTAATCCCGCATATCTCAAGCCAGGTCATTCAGAAGTTCACCATCACCATCCGAATCAGCCGGATCACGCGGACGCATGGGTTTCCGCTCACGGTTCTTATAGTTTGCAAAAAGACACTGATGTGTTTGTGCATTGTGATTCTTCTGGGCATTCCCATCTCGCTTCTCAAAACGGCTTTGGAAGCTCCCATCATCCTCTTGCTGGGCATTCTCATGGGGATTCTAGTCAGAGTTTTCGTGAGCATTCTGGCGACAATTCTCATAAGGATTCTCACAGTCATTCTCCCAGAGACTCTTATAGAGACTCTCATAACCATGTACATCAGCATTCTCACAAAGACCTCCATAGCCATTCCCATAGCTATTCCCACGGCCATTCTCATTTGCTGCCCGATGCAGATGGGAAACCCGTGACTTGGCGTAGCCTGATGGCGCTGGGCGTTTCGGGGGGACTGGTGCCCTGTCCGGCAGCGCTGGTGCTACTGCTGAGTGCGATCGCCCTTGGCAAGACGGGCTTTGGGCTGCTGCTGGTGTTGGCCTTTAGCCTGGGGCTGGCGGGCGTGCTAACGGGGTTGGGGCTACTGCTGGTGCGAGCCAAGCATTGGTTTCGGCGAGTGCCCACGCCCCAGCGATGGACGCGCATCTTACCGCTGGTCAGTGCTGCGGGCATCACACTGCTGGGCGCAGGGATTTCGATCAAAGCGGTCATGCAGCTATCCCTGTGAGGTCGATTGTCGATGGCGAATTGTCGATTGCGAATGTTCGATTAGCGATCCTAGAATGCCGATTTTCCTAGACTGTTTCGACGACTGTTTCGACTTGATTTTCAAGACCGTGACCTGAATCTAATCGTGAGTAAATTCTGAGCAACCTCTATGCTGAAATACATTCTGTTGGCGCTGTCTGGCTGTGTGGCGATCGCCGCCCTTCCCCAAGTCACCCTCAGCAATCCGCTCGATAGCCGCGACCTGTCTTGCTACATGGAAACCAGCAGCGGACAGGTGCTAGACCTCAATCGACTGTGTGGCAACTCGACTCGTCCCCCGGCGGCAACGGGCAACCCTTCCACTGGTGCGCCCAATCCAGTCAATCCAGCGTCCCAACCGCCCGCCCTCAACAATGGCAGTAGCAATGGCGGTAGCACGGCTCCGGCCAGCCGCGGCCCAAGCCTGTTTCTAAATGACGAGCAGCTTTCGGCAACAGATATTGAAGAAGAGCCGTACTTCACACCCGTCATCCCCATTTATGACACGGCGGGTGCTAACAGCCGCATTAGCGTCAACAACGGCCGGTGCGTAGTGCTGGATGCCCAGGGTCGTCCCTGCCGATAGCCCGCCTAGGTTCCGTCCAGCCGCCGCAGGCTTTTCTAAGCTGCCTTCATTGCTGACTCCGAATCCCCAACTCTCGCCAGGCCAGCGCTGCGCCGATCGCCTCCGCCAGGGTGCTGATCAGCCGATAGCAGGCGACCACGCTGAGCAAAATAGCAGGCGCAAGCTGGCCGCCGAGCAGGGCGATCGCCGTTGCCTCAAACACGCCAATGCCGCCTGGTGCGCCGGGAATTACCAGCCCCAGCAGCCAGGCAAAGCTGAACCCGCTGATCAGCGGCAGCCATTGGTCTAGCGCAACAGGCTGGAATGCTAGGGCGATCGCCACAAAGCCCAGACCCCGCAGCAGCACAAACCCAAGCTCGCCCAGCAGCGGCCGCAGGGGATAGCGTTTGATTTGCCAAGTATGGGGCTTGGTTGGCGCGGCGATCGCCCGGTCTGCGTCTGGGTTCACTGGTGGCTTGCCATTGCCCTTTAGCCGCCGCAGCAGCCCTAGCGCCGGATTCAGCACGCGGGGATGCACGCCTGCCAGGGCGATCGCCAGACTTAGCGCCTGCAATCCCCAGTTCACCTGACGAATCCCCAGCAGCCCCAGCATCAGCGCCGCCGCCGCCATCAGCAGCGGTTCCAACAGCACGCTCAGCGTCGCCGCACCCAGGGGAATGCCGCGCTCCTGCGACGCGACCACCCGCCCATAGAGATGCCAGACATTCCCCGGCAGATATTTGGCAATGTTAGTTTTCAGATAAGTGCGCGTGGCCCACAGCGGCGGAACAATCTGGCTCAAATCGCCCAAAATCCAGCCCCAGACCCAGCCCGTCCAGATGTGCGCGATCAGCGTGATCAGCAGGGCGATCGCCAGCAGTCCCCAGCCCGCCGCCTCGATCCGAATCTGCGCCACCTCCGCCCAGTGCCGCTGCACCGCCTGCGCCAAAAAGAACAGCGCCCCGCCGAAGATGACCCAGCGGAAGAAGTCTTTGGGGCGGAGCTTTTGGGAAGGCATTGGGGGAAAGAGGGAAGAGAGAAGAGAGAAGAGAGAAGAACGAAGAGGGAAGAACGAAGAGGGAAGAGCAGGTTTTCGTTTTTCGTTTTTCGTTCTTCGTTTTTTGTTTTTCCCATCATCTCATCATCCCCCATTGCCTCCGCTTCTTCTCACCTCCGCATTTCCTCAAACCCCTTAAACGCCCGTAGCCGTTCGTGAACGGTGTGGTATAGCGTCGGGTCGTCGCCTTTGAAACCGACCAGGCTGTAGAGCGTTACCTTTTCGTCTTTGCGTCCTTTGAGTTCTTGTGCGCCGATGGGGACGACTTCCACTTGGTCTTGCACCAGGGCATAGAGCGAGTCGGTGATCAGGATGTCGGTCCAGAAGTTTCGGGTGAGGGCCTCGACGCGGCTGGCAATGTTGACGGCATCGCCGATCAGGGCGAATTCGCGGCGGCGGACGGAGCCGATGTCTCCGGCGATCGCCTCGCCAAAGTTAATCCCGATGCCGTTGAACAGGATCGGCTTGCCGGCGTGCTGCCACTGGGCTTGCAGGGCGGAGAGCGATCGCCGCATGGCCAGCGCCGCCCGAATCGCGTTCAGCGCGTCGGTTTCTGCGCCGTGGGAAATGGGCGAGCCAAATTCCGCCATGATCGCGTCGCCGATGAATTTGTCGATCGTGCCGCCTGCGGCCAGAATGGCTTCGACCATTGCGTTTAGGTATTCGTTGAGCTGTTCTAGTAGCGCCTCCGGCTCTAGCTCTAGCGACAATGTGGTGAAGCTGCGAATGTCGCAAAACATGACCGCCGCCTGCACTCGCCGTCCTTTCAAGAGCGACTGAAACTCGCGGGAGTGGTGCGTCAAGATTTCCTGCACGATGGGCGCGGCGACATAGCGTTCCAGGGTACTTCGCAGGCGACGGCGTTCGAGTTGGGTATGAATGGTGCCTGTGGTGAGGCAGGTTGCGCCGCTGAGGAAGAGTCCTAAACAGGGCACGGCTACGGGCCAAATCTGCTGTCTTGCAGTGAAGCTGAAATAGCCCATCGTGCCCCAGAGGGCGATCGCCCCCACTGCCAGACTCATCTGCATGACCGGCCGCCGCCCCAGCGCCATCAGCGCCAGCCCGCCGCTGCTCACCAGCGCCAGCACAAACCAGCCGCGCCTTGCTGCGGTCGGCAGCGCGTTTTGGATCACCCGGTTTTGCATCAGCGTGGCGATCGCATTGGCGTGAATCTCCACCCCTGGCATCGTTTCTGAAAAGGGCGTGGGAATGAAGTCGTTGCCGATATCGTTCGACAAGGGCCCAATCAGCACGATCGCGTCCTGAAAGGTGCCCTCGCGCTGGTGGACAGCCCAGTTTGTCGGGTCGAGGATGTGCCAAAAGGGGACACGGCGAAACGTGGTGGGCGGGCCATAGTAGAAGATATTGCCCGTGGTCACCGCTGGAATGGGCAGCCGCGCCGCCCGCAGCGTCGCCACTGCAAAGGAATCCAGCCCCACGCCCATGCCCTGCGGCTGCAACACCTCGGCAATCAGATTGTCCGAAAGCTGATACACCCGCTGGTCGGCATCGCGCAAAAAGTTGATCAGCCCGATTTGCTCTGTGGCCGCGCCAAACTCCGGATTGGGCATGACGATCTGGCTCTGCTCTCCGCCGTCGGGCGTGCCAAACACTTCGTAGTTTGCTGCCAGCACGGCTCTGCCCGGATGCTGCCGGAGTGCCTCAGCAAGCTGGCGATCGTCCGCTGGGCCATACAGGCTGGGGTCCGTCAGCACCAGATCGACGGCCACCGTTCGTGCGCCGCTGTCTAGCAGGCGGGCGATCGCCTGGGCATAGGCCGCCCGCCGCCACGGCCATACTTCTAGCGGAGCCAGTTCGGGATAGCGGTCGGGATCGGCCTGAAAGTCTGCACCCCGCGCTAGCGATTCCTGGTCAATTGCCAAAATCACCACATTGGCGGGTGGCTCTACCGGCCCCCGCAGCCGGAAGAATAGCACCTGCGCCTGTCGCTCCATCCACTGCACCGTGCCCAGGTCAATGCCCGTGGCGATCGCCCCCGCTGCCGCCCACACGCCGATCAGCCCATAGCCCAGAATTTGCCAGGGCGATCGCCCCAATTCTCTTCGCTTGGTCGGGGCTGCCGTCGGGCGAGGCGTGGGGGCGGGTTTTGGTCGGCGCAACTTTTGCAGCATGGTAAAGAACCCCTACTTCTAAGATGAGTAAGATGAGAACGATGCAGAGCGCATCAGCGGGAACGAGCATCAGCGCGAACCTGTGGGGGCAAACCTGTTAGAGCAAACCGTCCGAATCTCAAGCGATGCCAGAAGATCAGGCCATGATCAAAGCCATCATTTTTGACCTAGACAACTGCCTGAGTGCGGCAGACGAACCCGGAGTCTGCCTGCTGGAACCCGTGTTTGACGCGATTCGCCGGGCTAACCGGGGAACGCTACCCGACGACAGGCTGGAAGCGGCTTGTCAAACCATTTTGAACGCCCATTGCCTCAGTCCGGCTGAGGTGCTGGTGGTCGGCGACAACCCTGATTCTGAACTGGCAGCGGGCAATCGCCTCGGCATTTGCACCGTCCAGACCCTCCGCCCCGGTGTCGAGAAAAGCAAGCTTGCCACCCACCACATCCACACCCTGGGTGAACTCAAGGCGCTGGTCAACCGCTAGAAATCAAGCGCTAGAAAAACGGTATCCGCACGGGTAGCCCTGGCACACTGGGCAACGACAGCCCTGGATAAATTCGCTGGAGCGTGCTTTGCATAATGGCGTAACCTGGCAGCGATTGCAGATAGCCGTTAAACAAATCGCCCGACAGAATTGCGTTGATTTCTTCTATCGAGATGTCTTCCACCGGGCCCAGCGGCGAACCGCGCCGGGTTGCCACTTTCTGTCCGGCAGACAGCACGACGGTATTGCCTGGATCATCGGACTCCATCACCGGGCTGGGGCTGGGCGATGGAGAGGGGGATGGGCTGGGCGATGGGCTGGGCCGGGTCGAGGGAATCCCCATTCCCGGCACGCGGGGGATTGAAAGCTGCTTGGCGCGAAACCGGAGGGTTTCTATAAGTCTGGTTGGCCTAGGTTCTATCAAGCCAGACTCGTGCTTGACAACCACGACCTCACCCTCCAGCACCTTGATTTCCTCGCGCCCGTCTTCGCTCACTTCCAAAATGTAGGTCGTGCCGCGCACCCCAGCGGTTACAGAGGCGGTGCAGCCATTCACCGCACCATTCACCAGCAGCACGCCGCGCTGAAGCTGGGCACACTGCCCCACCGTCAGCACCGAATTGTTTGACAGCCGCGCCACGGCTCCCGTGTTGAAGTTGACCTGGGCGCGGGCGCGACCCGTTCGTACCTGCTGGCCCCGGTTGGCTACATCGTTAACCCGCGCCTGCCGATTTTGAATAAACACCTGATTGCCGTCCAGCACTTCGGCGATCGTGCCGCGTGTGATGCTGGTCTGCGCTTCCGACACCTGCGCCACCGTGCCAATCACCAGCACCACCCAAAACCCGATTAGCAGGCTGGACACGAAGCGTCGCCGCCGCAAAATTTGCCCCAAAGCCTGTCCCAAAGCTCGCTCCAAAAACCCGATCGACGATTTTCGATAAGGCATGATCGCACCTGCTTCTACAGAACTCCACTGAATCCATTCAGGCACTTGCCAGGGGATTCCGTGAAAAACTTCCGTGAAATTTGGGGGGTGTTTCGATGAAATTTTGGATGTTTTTTATACCGCCACAGCCTCACCTGCTGCAATCCGGTGTCGGTGTCCCGTGGCTTCTCCCGCTGCCAGGGTCAAGTGGCTCAGTCTTTTCGCCCGGTCTAATATCGAATCTCCAAAAGTTTGCCATACATAGGGAGTTGTTAACCC
>JBDNCP010000035.1:0-35526 GCA_046719575.1 Cyanobacteriota bacterium | reverse complement strand
TGATGCTCGACGAAGCGCTCTAGGATGTCGTCCAGCACATCGTAGGGCGGCAGCGAATCCTGATCGACCTGACCTGGCTTCAGTTCGGCGCTGGGCGGCTTGGTAATGATGTGCGGCGGAATCACCGGCCGCGTCGCCGACTTCAGCAGCAGCGACGAGTCGAAGGCGGCTCGGCTCCCCTGGTTGAGCCACTGGCAAATCGAGTAGACGCGGGTTTTGGGCACATCGGCGATCGCCCCCAAGCCGCCGTTCATATCGCCATAGAGGGTGCAGTAGCCGACGGCCATTTCCGATTTGTTTCCGGTAGAAATCAGCAGGTGTCCAAACTTGTTGGAAATCGCCATCAGCAGCGTGCCGCGAATGCGGGATTGCAAATTCTCTTCAGCAATGCCAAACTCGGTTCCTGCGAAGAGTTCTGCCAGGGCGAGGTCGTAGCCCTGCATCATTGGCGCGATAGGAATGGTCTGGGTCTGGATGCCCAGGTTTTTCGCCAGATCCAGCGCGTCGGTGATGGAGTGGTCGGAGCTGTAGGGCGAGGGCATCAGCACGCCGAGGACGTTTTCGGGGCCGAGGGCAGCCGTGGCGATCGCCGCTACCAGCGCCGAATCAATCCCGCCGCTAAGGCCCAGCACCGCCCTGCTAAAGCCGCACTTACGCACGTAATCGCGCACCCCCATCACCAGCGCCATCCAGATTTCCGCTTCGGCGCAGTCGGGCAAGGGGGCGATCGCACTTGGCGCAGGCATTAGCTCATCCACCGCCGCATCAAACTCAGCAAACACCAGATCCCTCTCAAATGCCTTTGCCCGCACCACCACTTCGCCCGCCCGGTTCAGCCCAAAGCTGCATCCGTCAAACAGCAGATCGTCATTGCCGCCGACCTGATTGGCATAGAGAATCGGCTGACCGTATCGGATGGCGCTGTGGCGCAGCATCTTTTCTCGCAACTGCTGCTTGCCAACGCTGTAGGGCGAGGCCGACAAGTTCAGCACCAGATCCACGCCCTGGCGATTTAGCTCGGCGATTGGGTTCACCTCGTAGTGGCGCTTGCCCCAAAAGCTCTCGTCGTTCCACAGGTCTTCGCAAATGGTGACCCCAATCCACACGCCGTCTAGCTCAAAGGCGCTGCTCTCTTCGCCCGGTTCAAAGTAGCGGTCTTCGTCGAACACATCGTAAGTCGGCAGCAGCCGCTTGTGAAAATAGCGCTGCACCGTGCCGCCCAGCAGCAGCGCGGTGGTGTTAAACAGCGGCTTTTCGCCGTCATATACCGCGTCGGGATTGGGCAACACCGTGCCCACCAACACCGCCAGATCCGCGGGCAGGTCTTGCGCCAGTTGCGCCAGGGTTTCTGCCATTGCTGCCAAAAAGCTGGGCTGCATCAGCAAATCGCGGGGCGGATAGCCACACAGCGAAAGCTCCGTCGTCAGCAGCAGCCGCGCCCCTTGAGCCGCCGCCGTTTGCGCCGCGTCAAAAATTTGCTGGGCATTGCCCGTCAGGTCGCCAATGGTGGGGTTTAGTTGGGCGATCGCAATTTTCATAGATCACAAATTTCACAGTTCAGCGCAGCCGAACACGATTTTCAATCAAACTTCAGTTAAATTCAGACCAATCTTCAGACAAATCAGATAACCCAGTCGAGCGAGTACAGCAGATTCGGAACAAGCTTTCTAAGCCTTAAGTTTGATTTGCACAGATTTATGAGCCGGGTTTTTTTCACTCGGAATCTCTCGATAATCAAAAATGCCGACAACTTTGACTAGCTGTTTAAGCTGCTTGCAGCCATAGGTACGCGAATCAAAGTCTGGATGAAGCTGCGTCAGGCGATTGCCAAACAGCCCCAACTCCACCCAACTTTCATCTTCAGAAGCCACTTCATACACTTCGCGTAGCAAGTTCTTGGCTTCGTCCAAGTTTACAGTTTGGGGATTGGGCGCGGATGCTGTCTTGACCTGATTGGACTTTGGAAGCGGCTCTGCTTTTGCATCAGCGACGGCAGCCGCCGCCAGCATCTCTGCCTGCTGCAAAATGTCGGTATACGTAAACTTATCGCAAGCCTGAACGAAGGCTCTTGGAGTCTTCGAGCGTTCGCCAAACCCATAGACCACCAGCCCCGATGCCCGAATTCGACTGGCGAGCGGGGTAAAGTCACTATCGCTGGACACAATGCAAAACCCATCAAAGTTTTGGGTATACAGCAAGTCCATTGCCTCAATAATCAGCGCTGCATCGGTTGCATTTTTGCCCTTCGTATAAGGAAACTGCTGCACAGGCTGAATTGCAAATTCAGCGAGCTTATCTTTCCACTGCTTCAGTTGAGGTGTTGTCCAGTCGCCGTAGATCCGTTTCACATAGGCTGTGCCGTATTTAGAAACCTCTTTCAGCAGCGGTTCTACAATGTCGGCGCTGACGTTATCCCCGTCGATCAGCACGGCAAGGCGATCAGGACGTAGCTGCACTTCTCCTCTCATAATCCGGTTCGCCTCGCCACAGTTTTACAGCATAGGTTCAGTGTTCAGCCCAGCTATCCACGCCCACGGGCTGCGAAACCGTAACCGGAGAAGGCGCGGGCGCAGCAGTCTTCGCTCTAAAGTCCAGCCCATGCTCGCCCACGGTCACCAAAATCGTGTCGCCTTCTGAGAAAGCGTTTTCCAGCAGCTTGGTAGCCAGCGGATTCTCGATCTCGCGCTGGATGGCCCGCTTCAGCGGCCGTGCGCCATACACCGGGTCGAATCCGGCATCGGCAATGTAGTTTTGCGCGTCGGGCGTGAGTTCGATCCGCAGCTTTTGCTCGGCCAGCAGGCGATGGATGCGTTGAAGTTGGATGCCGACGATTTGCCGCAGTTCCTTGAGGCTGAGGGCGTGGAACAGGATGATGTCGTCTACCCGGTTGAGGAATTCTGGGCGGAAGTGGCTGCGTAGCGCGTCCATCACCCGCTTCCGCATCTCTTCGTATTTGGAGTCGTCGCCTGACACATCGAGGATATATTCGCTGCCGATGTTGCTCGTCATCACCACGATCGCATTGCGAAAATCGACCGTGCGCCCTTGGGAATCCGTAATGCGCCCATCGTCCAGCACTTGCAGCAGGATATTGAACACGTCGGGATGCGCCTTTTCCACCTCGTCCAGCAGCACCACGGAGTAGGGACGGCGACGAATTGCCTCGGTCAACTGCCCACCTTCCTCATAGCCGACATAGCCTGGAGGCGCACCCACCAGCCGCGACACGGAGTGCTTCTCCATGTATTCCGACATATCCAGCCGCACCAGCGCATCTTCCGAGTCGAACATACATTCTGCTAGGGCGCGGGCTAGCTCCGTTTTGCCGACGCCCGTTGGGCCGAGGAACATAAACGAACCGATGGGGCGACCGGGATCTTTCATGCCAGCGCGGGCGCGACGAATGGCGGCGGCCACGGCAGCCACCGCTTCATGCTGCCCAATCACCCGCTGATGCAGAAAAGACTCCAAATTCAGCAGCTTTTGGCGCTCGGTTTCCAGCAGGCGGTTGACCGGGATGCCCGTCCACTTGGCGACGATTTCGGCAATGTCCGAGTCGGTCACTTCCTGCCGCAGCAGCGCCTTGCCCGCGCCAGTATGCACGTCCGTCAGGCTGGCTTCCTTTTCCTCTAGTTCTCGATGCACCGCTTCTAGGCGGCCATATTTCAACTGGGCAGCCGTGTTCAGGTCATAGTCGCGCTCTGCTTTTTCGATTTGGCGCTGGAGCTTTTCTTCCTCCTCGCGCAGGAGCTTAATTTCTGCCTGAATTTTCTTTTCCGTTTCCCACTGCTGGGTGAGGCGCTCTTTTTCGGGGGTGAGCTGGGCGATGTCGGCTTCGATGCGCTCCAGCTTCTCTTTTGAAGGTCGAAACGCAACGTTGGTCACGCCCAGGCGCGTGCCTTCGTTTTCGAGAGAGCGCTTTTCGATTTCGAGCTGGCGGATGCGGCGCTCGATGGTTTCTAGCTCGACGGGTTTTGAAGTGGCCTCCATCTTGAGCTTTGCAGCCGCCTCGTCCACTAGGTCGATCGCCTTGTCAGGCAAAAAGCGGTCGGTGATGTAGCGATCGCTCAAGGTAGCTGCCGCCACCAGCGCCGAGTCGGTAATGGTGACGTTGTGATGCACTTGGTAGCGATCCTTCAGTCCGCGCAGGATGGAGATTGTGTCTTCCACCGTCGGCTGACCGATGTAGACCTGCTGAAAGCGGCGCTCTAGCGCGGCATCTTTTTCAATGTGCTTGCGGTATTCGTCCAGCGTGGTTGCGCCGATGCAGCGCAGTTCGCCCCGGGCCAGCATCGGTTTGAGTAAATTGCTAGCGTCTGTCGTGCCTGATGAGGAGCCTGCGCCCACGACGGTATGCAGTTCGTCAATGAATAGCACCACTTGCCCTTCGGAGTTCGTCACCTCGCGCAGCACTGCCCGCAGTCGTTCTTCAAACTCGCCGCGATACTTGGCTCCGGCGATCAGCGAACCCATGTCCAAACTAATAAGCTGGCGGTTTTTCAGGGATTCCGGCACATCGCCGTTGATGATGCGTTGGGCCAGGGCTTCGGCGATCGCCGTTTTGCCCACACCCGGTTCGCCGATCAGTACGGGGTTATTTTTGCTACGTCGCGAGAGAACCTGCACCACGCGGCGAATTTCCTCATCGCGCCCGATCACCGGGTCAAGCTTTCCCGCCTTGGCCAGTTCCGTCAGGTCGCGACCGTACTTCTCCAGCGCCTTATATTGCGACTCTGGCGACTGGCTGGTGACGCGCTGGCTGCCGCGCACGCTTTTGATGGTGGTTTCAAGCTGTTTTGCTTCGATGCCTGCCAATCTGAACAGACGACGACCGACGCGATCGTCTTCACACAGTGCCAGCAGCATGTGTTCGACAGCAATGTAATCATCTTGAAACACCTTGCGGGCATCCTCGGCTCGGTCGAGAAAGGTGTCGAGGCCGCGCCCCAAAAATAGCTGGCTGAGGTCGTTCGTATTCACCTTGGGCTGGCGGGCAGCGAAGGAGTCAAGCTGCTGTCGCAGGCGGGCCGATTCCATGCCGACCTTATCGAGAATCGTATTAGCTAGGCCTTCCTGATCCAGCAGGGCGATCGCCACATGCTCGACTTCCAGATTTTGTTGACGGTAGCTGCGGGCCACATCCTGCGATTTCACGATCGCTTCCCACGCTTTTTCCGTAAATTTACCGGGATCGGTTGGCTGCATGTTAAAAATAAATCCTTGAATAGCCGCTTAGGGTGTTCTCTATTGTAACGCGAGTGTTTGGCCAGGCTTTTAGGGAAGGGAACCGGATACCCGTTCCTGTAAACCTTTTAGGCTAACTTTCACGTACTTCTAGTGTACGGAAGCTGCTTTAGGTTTGCCCGAATTAAAAGCAGGAGTCCTGTCTAGGGTAGTGTCTAGGGGCGATCGCAAGCGTGATTTCACCGAGGCTGAATGCGGAGCGATCGCACCAGGTCATCCAGCAGCGTCAGGTTTGGGAAAAAGCCGTTGCTGTCCTGCAAGTTGAGTTGCTGAGCCACCCGCCGCAGGTAGGTCTCATAATCTGCCACAAAGGCATCGTACTGATCTGCCGTTAGCGGCGCTGTGGCGGGCAATACGGACGTTAGCAGCGGCTGCGACAAGGAAACATAGTAGCGCCCATCGGTGGTCAACCCCTGAAAGATGTAGACCAGTTCATTGCTCAAAATTGGGCTAACGTCGTACTTATAAACCCCCACAAAACGCAGCCCGCTGCCTTCCCCAAAGCGGAGATACTCCATCTGCGATCGCAGCACTTCATCCCCCAAAACTGGCGGCAAAACGGCAATGGGACGGTTGATGAAAAACGGGCGCTGGGTCAGAATGGCTCGCAACCCGTTAATGACCTGGTTCATTGCCTGTAGCTCTGGGCGATAGCCCACATACATTGCCCGCAGCCCGCTGACAGAGTAAATCTTAAGCGTTCCTGGCGGCACGGCAATTCCCGCCGCGGGGCTGGGCACCTGAAATTGATAGACCAGATGCGACGGCTCGCCGTTGAGATAGGGCGGCTGATCAGGACGGTAGGGCCGGGCTGCCCGCCGCTGTCCCTGCACCGAGTCCGTCAGTGCCCCCAGTTCAAACCGCACCTGCTCTAGAGATAGGGGAAATTCTGTGGCCACCTCCGAAAGCTGAAGCACGTAGGGCCCCGGCGGCCGCCCGATCGACGACGAATCTGGGAACTCTGGCGAATCAACGGCTGGTATAGGCTGGGCGATCGCCCGTCCCTGCCCCAGCAAAACAGCACCACCGACAACCGCCATACTCCCCCAGGGCAAGAGCAGGGAAAGCCCCCACACAACCCAACCATTCATTGTTTCGCTCCTCACTCACACTGCCCGCAACCCTGCCTGCAACCCGTCTGGAACACGCTTGTATACAGCCTGAAACGCAATCTGAAATCCATCACCAATGCCCAGTCCAGGCTGCGGTGCAGACCTCATGCTGCTACACAGCCGCCTGGGGCGAGCCAAGTTTCCCCATCGGGGCGCAAAGACCAGAACACTGCAAAATACCTCCGCATTATGCGGCTTTCGCACCCCACAGCAGTTGCTCTCAATCTTATCCAGGTCTGATGCAAATGGGCGAGATTCCTAGGCGTCAGGGGCTAGATCTCTGAAATTGGAAGTCGGGAAAGACGAGCATGGCGAATTTTTACTCAATTCCGAAGGTTTACTCCCCCGTCCCGACTCCCCCGTCGCTATTCCCCAGTAATCGACAGTTCCTCAATCCACACACGGGGACTTAGGCCAGCGCCGACCCGTTCCAGTTCTGGCTCGATGTGAATGATAGATTTCAGCAGTTGGCGAAAATCGCCCGCAACCGTGGCAGATTCGATACTCGTGCGCTGGCCATCGCGGATCAGCCAGCCATCGAAGGGCAGCGAGAAGGAACCCTGGAGCGACTGCACCCCAGCGTGGAGCGCGTGCAAGTCGTCGATCAACACTACGTTATTAGCCGTGTTGAGGTCAAAGGCTGGATCGGCGGTTCCCGGCAGGACGTGATAAAAATGGCTGCTGACCGTCACCTTTGCGCCCATGTTGGCATGGCCGGTGGGCTGTGCGTTCAGCCGCTTGGCCGTGCCAGCGCTGTGCAAAAAGCTGGTCAACACGCCCTGGTCAATCAGCGAGACGCGGCGGGTGGGCGTGCCCTCGCCGTCAAACAGTTCACCGCCGATGTTTTCGGGATGCAGCGCGTCGTCATAGAGCGAGAGCAGTGGAGAGGCGATCGCACTCCCCAGCGACTCCGGCGTAGACAAGCTCTGCCGATCCAAAATATTCTGCGCGTTGAACAAATTGGAAAACGCCCCAATCAGGCTCAAAAAGGCATCGGGCGACAGCACAACCCGATACTTACCAGTAGGAATCTTTTCGTAATCCAGGTGGCTGATCGTCTTCTCAGCAGCTTCCTGGATACACTTCTGAATATCCAACTGCTCTAGCCCCCGGCTCACCTCAAACGACCCAGCACTGCGCGGCTTCCGCCCTTCTTGCTCGGTCTTGCTATAGAGATAGATCGACGCAACAGATAGCCCCTGCCGCCGCACTGCGCCTTCGCTGTTCAGGTAAAACCGCTCCACATCCCGCTGCGACAGCCCGTTGTAGGGCACAGAGGCGATCGCCGGATGCGCCGCCAGCAGTTCTTTTTCGGCTTCGATCAGCGCCGCAATCAGGTCAGATACCGATGCAGGCGACACGCGATCGTCTTCCTGCCCCGCCAGCGGAGCCGTCGCCTCTGGGCTAAAGTCGGGCACATTCTCCTTCATGCCAAAGAAACTGGCATCATAGGCCGTCTTCAGCGCCAGTTCCAGTCCCGTCGGATCTACGTCCGTTGTGGAGGTAATGCCCAGCGTGCCTTCATGATTCCACACCCGCACCGTCACACTCGACCGCTGCGATGCCTTGACCTGCTTGGGTTCGCCCTGATCGACTTGGACACTGGTTTCATCAACCGACGCACCATAAATGTCGTACTTCTGAATTCCCAGGTGACGAGCAGACTCCTGAACCTGGCTGGCAAGATCGCTAACGAGAATCGGCATAGCGGGGGTGTTTTGGGAATTTTTCTTGGGGATTTTTCTTAAAGTGTATCGCAGGGTCAGAGAGGAGGGTGGGAGGCAGGGATGATGGGATGATGAGGGGAGCCAGCAACCTGCTTTTCCCACCCACCCACACCCACCCACACCTACTCACCCAAAACCAATCCTTAAACCGAATCTTTCACCCATGATTAGCTACCTCAAGGGCGCGATCGCCGCTGTGCAAAAACTTCCGAACAACCGCGTCATTCTAACCCTAGAGGTAAACCAGATCGGCTATGACCTGCAAATTACGCCGCGAATGCTGCAATCGCTGCCGAGCATGGGCGAAGTGGTGCAGGTATTTACCCATCAACAGGTAAAGGAAGATCAGATGGTGCTGTATGGCTTTGGGTCACTGGCAGAGCGCGACTTGTTTCGCCAGTTGATCAGCGTTAGCGGCGTGGGGCCGCAGTTGGGGATGGCGCTGCTGGATGGCATGGGGCTGTCAGATCTGGTGCAGGCGATCGTGTCGGGCAACACGCGGCTGTTGTCGCGGACACCGGGCGTGGGCGCAAAAACGGCGGAGCGGCTGGCGCTGGAGCTAAAGACCAAGCTGGCAGACTGGCGCACCCAGTCGGGACTGTCTACCACGCCGGATGCTGCGCCCGTGGGCAGCGTACAAGAAGACGTAGAGCTAACGCTGCTGGCGTTGGGCTATTCTAGCGGCGAAATCATGCAGGCGTTGCGAGCGGTGGGGCAAAAGACAGCGCTGGCAAAAAATGCCGATGCCGAACAGTGGATTCGAGAGGCGATCGCCTGGCTTAGCCAGTAGTTCCTAATCTCTGTGATACAATCGTTGATTGTATTGATATTCACCGGACGACCCCAATGGCACTCCTGCAAGAGCGCAAGCAGCAGATTATCTCTGACTACCAAATTCACGAAACCGACACTGGATCGGCAGATGTTCAGGTGGCGATGCTAACTGAGCGGATCAATCGCCTCAGCGCCCACCTCAAAGAAAACAAAAAAGACCATGCCTCTCGCCGGGGTCTGCTGAAAATGATCGGTCAGCGTAAACGACTGCTGGCCTACATCCAAAAGCATGACCAGGATCGCTACCGCGCTCTGATCGGCAAGCTGGGCATTCGCGGCTAGGGTTTTGCCTAATCGATATTTTTTTGGTTTCTTTGCCGGATGGTTATGGCCATCTCAGTTCCTTCGATCCGAACAGATTTTTTTCATGGCATCTTCTATCCCGCCCAATTCTGACTCCTCTAATTCAGACGCTTCGGCTCGTCGGGCTTTGCCTTTTGAGCCAAGGAAGCGTCTGAAAAAATCCGAGGATTCCAGCGCTGCGGGTCAAAAGCCGGAGACTGGGGCAGAACTCCCCAAAACGCCTAGGTCTGCCTCAAAATCGACTGCAAAAGCAACCCCTAAGGCAGCGCCTCTAAAAGCGAAACTGAAAGCGAAATCCTCACCTAGCGCCCCTGGCAATGCCTCTAAAGGATCGTCGCCAACTCGCGCATCGATGGGTATTCCCGACGTGGTGAGCAAGCGGATGGCCCGGCGGATGGCGATCTTCTGTGGCGTGCCGTCTTTTTTGGCGATCGCCACCTTCGTCATCAGCTACTACATTGTCAGTCAGCACTTGATGGATTTACCCACATCCGCTGTGCTGCTGGTGAGTTTGGGCTTTTTTGGGCTGGGCGTGTTGGGACTTAGCTATGGGCTGTTCTCGGCCTCCTGGGAGGATGAACCGGGCAGTTTGCTGGGTGCGTCGGAGTTTCGCACCAACGTGGGACGCACCATTGCAGCATGGCGATCGCAGCGCTCTCAACCCTAACGCTTCATCGCTGAAACCACCCGACTGGAGGGTGGTTTTTGTTTTTTGGGCTGCCTAAAATAAGCCCTAGCGTGATCTCCAGAAGCCTGCTTCTGGATCTCGGCATTCGGTGTTTAAAACTCTTAATCGAAGTTAACCTGCCAATCTGCCGTTTCCGTAGCATCGAATACTCTAAACTAATCATGTTTTTGGGCGATGTCTGCTCCACTGACATTTCCCGTCCCTATCCCCAAACGCTCTGCCTGAACCCCAGAGCCACAGGACTTTTAACCCTTCTTGAATCACTCAAAGTAAGCAGGATTTTCCCATGATTGTGGTGATGAAGCCCGAAGCGCCCGCCGAAGAAATCGAACGCCTCAGCGCCGAATTTCGCGAGATGGGGCTGACGCCAGAAAAAATTGTCGGCAAACACAAAACTGTAGTGGGTCTGGTGGGTGAAACCGCCGAGATGGACGCACTCCAACTTCAAGATCTGAGTCCCTGGATCGAGCAAGTGCTGCGGGTTGAAAAGCCCTATAAGCGCGTCAGCAAGGAATATCGCCACGGCGAACCGAGTGAAGTTGTGGTGCCTACGCCCAATGGCCCGGTGACCTTTAGCCCCTTTGCGCCGATTGTGGTGGTGGCAGGCCCTTGCTCTGTCGAAAACGAAACCATGATCGTGGAAACGGCCCGCCGCGTCAAAGCTGCTGGCGCGAAGTTTCTGCGGGGTGGTGCATTCAAGCCGCGCACCTCGCCCTACGCTTTTCAGGGGCATGGTGAAAGCGCACTAGAACTGCTGCAAGCAGCGAAGGATGCGACCGGGCTGGGCATTATTACCGAAGTCATGGACGCGGCAGATCTGGAAAAAATCTGCGAAGTGACCGACATCGTGCAGGTTGGCGCACGCAACATGCAGAACTTCTCGCTGCTCAAGAAAGTGGGCGCGCAAGACAAGCCCGTGCTGCTGAAGCGGGGTATGTCTGCCACGATCGACGAGTGGCTGATGGCGGCGGAATACATCCTGGCAGCGGGCAATCCGAATGTGATTCTCTGTGAGCGTGGCATCCGCACGTTCGACAATCAGTATGCCCGCAACACCCTGGATCTGGCGGTGATTCCAGTGCTGCGATCGCTCACTCACTTGCCGATCATGATAGACCCCAGCCACGGTACGGGCAAGTCGGAATATGTGCCTTCGATGGCGATGGCTGCGATCGCCGCTGGCACCGACTCCCTGATGATCGAGGTTCATCCCAACCCGTCTAAGGCGTTGTCTGATGGACCCCAATCGCTCACGCCGGAGCGCTTTGACCGATTGATGCAGGAGCTATCGATCATTGGCAATGCGGTCAACCGCTGGGAAGCTAACCCTGTGCCTGTTCTAGCCTGAACGCGCTCTGAAAAATGAGTTTCGGGGCTTTTGGCCACCGTCAGCATTACCGAACCCTGGATGAGTGCAGCGCCACAGCCTAGCTTTAGGGATCAATCCCGCGAGGATTGATCCCTGAGACCAAAAGTTGACAAACCCCTAGGGAACCTGGCCCAGCAGCAGATGGGCGGCGGCGAGAAGCCCCATCTCGTATCGGTTAGCAGCAGCCTCTAAACAGCACATTTTTATTCAAGACTTATTTTTTATTCAAGACTTATTTATTCAAGACTTATTTATTCAGGACTGACGCACCTGCGATGAATTTTCTGGATTTCGGACTATTTCTCGCGGGCTGCACCTGCGGGGAATCGTCTAACTGCGGAAGCCCTGTTATTGATGCTATTGATGCCTGCCGATTGTGCAATGGGATTTATTCTGTTCTCTTTGGATTGCAGCGAGATTCATCTAGGCTTCATCTGGGTTAGGACTAGGCTAGGGCAATGCCCCCCCTCTCGATTTTGAATGTGCGATTTTGGATTGCTGGTTAGGCGTTTGCCGGCTCTCTGGCGGGTTCATTCGCAGCACCGCTGAAGAGAACCGATATTTTAGATAGATTGCTCCCTTGCGATCGCCCGCTTTGCTGAGGAGGTTTTCGCGCAGGCAGAGAACTTCGGCGGGTGCTGCGATTAAAATCGAACTTGAACCGGAACGTTCTTTCGCAATTGAGTTCAACCCAGCGCTATGCCTGACTTTGTGGAACTGGATGGACGGAAATTTCTGCCTGCGGATCAACTGCCGCAGCCAGAGTGGCCCTGCGTGATTAGTGAGCGCCCGCAGCCGACACTAACGCTTAAAGACGATGACCTGTTTTTGATTACCGATACGCTGGGCAATATTTCGGCTTGTCTGGAGGGAGATTCGATCGGCAGTTTGGGACTGTTTTGTCAGGATACGCGCTTTTTAAGTCGCTTGGAGTTGCAGATCGAGGGGCGATCGCCCGTCCTGCTTAGCAGCAACGCTGACAAGGGATTTGTGCTGTCGGTGCTGTGTGCCAACCCGCAGTTGGATGCGATTCCGCCGGAGACCATCGGCATTCAGCGAGAACTAGTGCTAAACGGCGGGTTGTTTGAAGAAATCAGCCTGACTAACTTCAGCACCCAGCCTGTACAGTTTGAACTCAGCCTCAGCTTTGATGCTGATTTCCTAGACTTGTTTGAAATTCGTGGCTTTCAGCGCGATCGCCAGGGACGGCGACTGCGGCTGGTGCCGGCGGTGGTGCAGGATCATCGCTTGGATGTGATGGAGACCCCACCGGACAATGAAACCGAGCCGATACCCGCCTCAGTGTCTCCAGAAATTACGCTGGCCTATCAAGGGCTGGATGGCGGACTGATGGAATCGCGCATCCAGTTTTTGCACCAGCCGCCTAACTTACTCAAAGGCTATACTGCCCTGTGGCAAGTGTCGCTGGAACCCCACGAAACGCTGACCCTGGGCTATCGGCTGCAACCACTGCTCAATGGGCGATCGCCCTCCGCCGTCAACACGCCGATGACGCTGATGCAGGCCAAAGCCGCAGAACTGCTGGAACAGACCCAGTGGATTGCACAAGTGACGCGCATTCGCTGCGACAACAAAGCGGTGAACCAAATCATCGAGCGGGCGCAGCAGGACATCTACCTTTTGCGGCAGACCTTTGGCAAGGGCAAAGTCCTGTCGGCAGGGGTGCCTTGGTTTTCGACGCTGTTTGGGCGCGACTCTATCATCGCCGCTTCGCAAACCCTCATTCTCGACCCCAATATTGCCCGCGACACCCTCAGCATCCTGGCCCACTATCAGGGCAAGCAGCATGACGACTGGCGCGACGAGCAGCCGGGAAAAATTCTGCATGAGCTACGCTTGGGCGAAATGGCCCGCTGCCAAGAAATTCCCCACACCCCCTACTATGGCACGGTAGACGCGACCCCGCTGTGGCTGATGCTCTATGCCGAATACTATGCTTGGACACATGACCAGGAAACGCTAGAGCGACTCTGGCCCAACGCCTTGGCGGCGATGGAGTGGGTTGACGAAAATCTTAAAGAAACGGGCTACCTGGCCTATGCGCGGCGCTCTGCTCGCGGACTGCAAAACCAAGGTTGGAAAGACTCTGGAAACTGCATTGTGAATCGTCGAGGCGAACTGGCGCAGGGGGCGATCGCCCTCTGCGAAGTACAGGGCTACGTTTACGCTGCAAAGGTGCGGCTAGCAGAAATCGCCCGTATGAAAAAGCGCATCGACCTAGCCGATCGCTGGCTCGAAGAAGCGCAAAGTCTCAAGCGGCGGTTTAACCGCGACTTTTGGATGGACGATCTGGACTTTTGCGCGCTGGCTTTGGATGGCGCAGGCAATCCGGTTGATAGCATCACGTCTAACCCTGGTCATTGCCTGAACTTGGGTATTTTCGACCAAGATAAAGCCCTCAGTGTGGCCGAGCGGCTACAAGCACCTGATATGTTCAACGGCTGGGGCATTCGCACCCTCAGCAGCCTGTCGCCTGCCTATAACCCGATGGGCTATCACATTGGTTCCGTCTGGCCCCATGACAACAGCATGACCGTCCTAGGGCTGCGATCGCTCGGACGGATCGACCAAGCTCTCGAAGTTACCCAGGGCATTTTTGATATGACCCTGCGCCAGCCCTACCAGCGACCACCCGAACTGTTCTGCGGCTATGAGCGCACCGCAGACCACAACCCCGTGCAATATCCCGTCGCCTGCTCGCCCCAAGCTTGGGCCACAGGCTCCATCTTTCAGCTTCTGCTGACAATGGCCAATCTGGTGCCCGATGCACCCAATAACTGTCTGAGAATTCTCGATCCGGCCTTGCCCGACACGATGCATCATCTGTCGCTGCATAACCTGCGAATTGGTCAAACGCTGCTGGATCTAGAGTTTGAGCGGGTAGGCAGCGCCACGGCCTGCCGCGTGGTGAAAAAGCGCGGCAACTTGCGCGTGGTGATTGAGGCCTGAGCAACTGATTTTGAACTTGCGGGAGCCAGCGTTGCTAAAGCACCTGATGCGTGTAGGCGTGCTGTTTTACATTGTCTTCGGGTTTGACCAGGCGATCGGAATTCAGCACGCGCTTGCGCTCGGTGGAATGGTTAAAATCACTGCGAACCGTGCCCAGCGGAATCAGCGTTTGGGCAACCGGACGCGCCTTATAGGTGCGGGCAGCGGCGATCGCCCGCGCAGCAAAGTCATCGCAAAACTGCGTGTCTGCCGGAAAACCCGCAGGCAGTTGCGGTTCCTCGCCCGCCAGCACTGCGCCTAGCGTCGTTGCCACCGCCTGCGTGTAGGAAGTGGGAATGCCGCGGGCGATCGCCTCCAGCGCCGCTGAGGGAATCGGCTCGGCGATCGTCACTGTATGCACTTCACCATCTGCCTTTAGAAAACAGGTCGCCAGACCCACTACCAGATAATCTTCCGCCGTCAAATCCGGCGCTGCGGTTGCAATTGTCATATGTTTTTTGATTTTTTGATATTGCGATTTCCCTCCCATTCTGCAATCCATTGGCGCAGATCCAGCGAATCGCAACTCCGCCTGTAATGAAACTAGAAGAATCTTTATGCTTCCCGGTGGGGCGTTGGAGTGTTGGAGCGAGGAAAGAGCGAAGAATAGACTTCTTGCGTGAATGGTGTCGCGGCGGCACCGCGCCACCATTCACGCCCTCAAAACAGCATTCATGCAAGAGGTTTAATGAAGAGCGAAGAACGAAGAGGTTCCGTTTCACTCATGCCCACAAACCTGTGAGAGAGAATCGAATTCGCTAAGGTATTAGCAGATCACAGAATTGGATTCGCAGATCACGAAATCTGTTCTTAGGCAGGCGTTTTATGCATCCGGCCACTTTTCGCATCTGGCTTTTTTAGGCAGGTTGGCGATGACAACGTGACCACTGACCCGCTTGCTCCTGGCTTAGAAATAAGGATGCCTGACCATACAGTTGCCATTGCAGACGCGATTACCACGCTGGCCGAAGCCGAGCGACGGTTTCATCTGATCCGAACAGAAGATGAAGCGTTTTTCCAGGAGTGGCAGGCTGGCTTGCCCAACATTTCCGCAACGGAACAGGCGGCACTGGATCAGTTACGGCAGCGCTATCTCTATCAGCGATCGCAAGGTCAATTGCTCGAAGGAACGGTGTTGCTATTGCTGGCTTCTCCGCTGCTGGCGATCGCCGGACTCTATGATCCACCGTTTCGAGTCAGGTCGGAGGAGTCTGTGCGGCTCTTGCTAAACGACGGCGAATCGGTGCTGCAAGGGCGGATCGATGTGCTGGTGCTGCTGGATCAGGTTTGGGTCGTGGTGCTGGAGCCGAAAAAAACCACGCTCTCAGTGTGGACGGCGCTGCCCCAAACGCTGGCGTACTTGATGGCAAATCCTCAGCCTGCAAAGCCCAGCTTTGGCATGGTGACCAACGGCGACGATATTTTGTTTGTCAAACTAACGCAGGCGGAACCGCCGCGCTATGCTCTGTCGAGAGTGTTTTCGCCGTTTGCCACGGAGCGAGAGCTAAATGAAGCACTGCGGATTTTGAAGCGTCTGAGCCAGCTAGTGGGCAGTAGCGCAATATAGGCGATCGCCTCTGTTATCCCGCCGCAAGCGACAGGTTTTTATCTCGCTTCACGCGGCTCACACCTTAAACCGCTGTTCTCGCACCTCTGCCGCATAGGTCTGCACCGCCTCGGATATGATTTGCCGCAGATTGGTGTAGGTTTTGGCAAAGGGAGGTTGCCATTCTGACAAACCCAGCAAATCGGGCGTAACCAGCACTTGCCCATCGCAGTGGGGGCCCGCGCCGATGCCGATGGTGGGAATGGTCAGCTTTTGGGAGATTTGCAAGGCCAGGTCGGCGGGGATGTGTTCCAGGACGATAGAAAAAGCGCCAGCAGATTCCAGGGCGATCGCCTCTTGCAAAATCCGCCCAGCCGCCTCAGCCGTCGTGCCCTGCTTGCGAAAGCCGCCAAACTGATGCACCGACTGCGGCGTTAGCCCCACATGCGCCATCACCGGAATGCCTACCTGCGTCAGCCGTTCCACCGTTTCTATCATGGCGGGATGGCCGCCCTCCAGCTTCACCGCCTGCGCTCCGGTTTCCTTTAGCACGCGCCCGGCTGAGTGCATTGCCTGGGCCACGCTTTCCTGATAGGTCATAAATGGCAAATCGCAGACCACCAGTGCGTTTTTCACGCCGCGCCGCACAGCCTTGGTGTGATGCAGCATGTCTTCTAGCGTCAGCGGCAGCGTGGTGTCATAGCCCAGCGCCACCATTGCCAGCGAGTCGCCCACCAAGATCACATCCACGCCCGCTTGATCTAGCACCTGCGCCATCAAAAAATCCCATGCCGTCAGCACCACGATCGGGCGACCGTCGCGCTTGAATCGGCTGAGCTGTTGGGTGGTGATGCCCATGATTCAGAAACTCCGAAGTTGATGCAGGAGGAGATTGTTGGAGGGGCTATTAGAGAGGATAGCTGGAGATTGCTGGGCTGCATCTAACGCAATCCGGGCGATCGCGCTTATCGAGGCCCAGCGGCGATCGCCCCGTTGGCCAGCGAAACTGTCGCCTCCTTTTCGCCATTTTTGATGCTCACGCCGTAGAGAATGCCGTCTGCCTGCCACATCACTGTCGCCACACAATAGGCCCCGCAGGTGTTGGCATATTGCCCACTTACACCATTGGCCAGTTCCACAGATTCCACCGTTTCTGAAATGCCGAGGATCTCCGCTGGGGTCATGCTGCCCTCATAGCGCTGCGCCCAAGTGCCACCATAGCTACAGGCCGTCGCGCCGTTGCAGTCGGCGATATAGTCAAAATCCACGCCGTAGCTGTTTTCATCGCCGTAGGTGTGGACATACACCTCATCCATTCCTGGCACCGCGTCGGGCAGGTAAATGGGAATCGGCGTTTGGGGACGCAGTTGGCTCACGACTTGCTCAACGGGCAGGGTCGCCCCTACCAGCGATGGGGAACAGCCCGCAATCAGCATCGGAATTAAGGGAAAGCCTAGCGTGAAACCCAACAGGAACGGGAGCGATCGCCGCATGATAGATCTCCAGGAAGTACAAAAAAACGTACACAGAGAGATACACGGGAAAACAGCGTCAATCCGTGAAGTTCTTTGGTGATCTACCTAGTTGCCCTTCACCCAGGCGGTATAGTGTCTTCTGGGATCGCGCACGCCGCCTGTAAAACTCTATCGCGTTTTCTGGCGGCTGTGTTATCTGCGGGGTTGCCTTGCGACCCGCCACGCTGCCCAACGCCGTGAACCCATTACACGTGAACCCATTACAGAACCCATTACAAAGGTTACGTCCAGCGCCATGACTCAGGAGCCGCCCCCAACATCGAACTCGCTCCCTCCGCCAGAACCGCCGGAGGAGCGACCCACAAGCTCTGACGCTGGCTCTGACCCTGGCTATGGGCCACCCTCGCTGCAAGATTTGCGGGCAGAATACGTGGGGTTGGGCAAGCGGCTGCTGATTGGGCTGCTGCGGGCAAATGTGCGGCTGCTAGAGGGCTGGATTGCCGCTCTAGAAGCACCGCCCAAGAGGGGCCAAGCGTCTCTAGGGACTCGCCCATCTGGAGAACTGGCCACCGCCGACAGCAGCGCCCTCGCCCGCACAGAACCCGGTGCGCCACCGGTCCCGGTTGCGCCGTCGCTGGGTCGCCGCATTTGGTCAGGGCTTCAGCAGGTTTGGGCCGTGGCAAAGCCTTACTGGAACAAAGGCTGGGACTGGTGGACGGCGAACGCCTTGCCGAAAATTCGAGCCGCGCTGCCCGCGTCGATCCGCGAGTCGCTGACAGATTGGGCGCTGAGTGGGGCGATCGCCGGAATCGCCGCCCTACTCATCTTTGTCGTGCCCAACCTGCTGCCATCTCAGGAGCCAACTCGCGTCACAGAGCCGCCAGTCATCAGCGAAGCGCCGCCAGACGGTCGCCGCGTCGAACAGCCCCTGCCCCGCGTCACCACGATTCCCGAAGCCGTGCCCGACGAATCACCGCCCGCCCCGCCCACCCCCAGCCCAAGCGACACCCCGCGCCCGTCTCGTCCGGCTGCCAAGCCGCAGCCCGCGCCTACACCACAGCCGTTGCCATCGCCCCCGCCTGTCGCGCCTGCCCGCCCTGCCCTGCCGGATCAGCCCCTAGTCGCGGCAATCCAGGAGCAGATCACCAGCGTCACTGACAGCTATAGCGAAAACCTGATTCAGACCATTCAGGCGAGCTTTCGCAGCGGCCGCCTGAGGGTCAACTTGGGGGACGGCTGGTATGCCCTGTCGCCCGCTAGCCAGGATAAACTCGCGGCAGAGTTGCTGAAGCGGGCAACAAGATTAGATTTCACCAAGCTAGAACTGGTTGCACCCGATGGCACGCTCCTGGCCCGCAGTCCTGTCGTGGGCGATCGCATGATTATCCTCAAGCGCAGCCTCCAGCCAGAGCAAGCCGCCTAGCACCCGTCTTCCCTATTTCCTCCATGAGGGGACGGGAAGGAGAAAAAAGAAGAACGAAGAACGAAGAACGAAAAACCCTCTCTTCGTTCTTCTCTCTTCCCTCTTCGTTCTTCTCTCTTCGTTCTTCCCTCTTCGTTCTTCCCTCTTTCTGAGAGCTTGCCCGAAGCCGGGGGCGATCCGGCTGCCTATCGAGATATGGCCCGCGACGTGCGCCCGTCTGCCTAGATTTGTCTGGCTAAATCTATCTGGCGAATTCCAGCAATTTAACAATTTAACGGTCGCTTGCTAAATTCAACGTTCGATTAGACCGCTGAGAGGTTGCACTGATGGCATAACCTCTCAGCGGTTTGTCTATGTTGGCAACCTTAACTTTTCATAGTTCACGGGCGATCGCCCGTCTCACCCGCCCCCAAAGACCCTAACTTTTCTGTATCGATATTCCTTCGAGAAAATCTTATAAAAGACTTAGCTTCCTAAAGACACCCTTCAAACCACCCCAAAAGGAAACCGCCATGAGTTGCCTAGATGCCAAACTGCAAACCATTCGCCAAAAGCTTCAGCAAACGGATGTCCCCCTGCAAATGAGACTCGTGTCTTATGTGCGGATGTCTTGCCGCGTGGTCGATGAGCGCGGTGGCCGCTATTCTCAAATGCTGGCCATGCTGCACAGCTACAACGCCGACTGGTGGAAAACCTGCCAGATCACCAGCGAGGGCAAGCTAGAGTCGAGCGATGCAATGGTGAATATGCTGCTGTCTCCGATCGCCGCACTGCACGCCGACAACCAGCCCGCTCGCCCGCTGCAACTAGCCGCTTGACAGGACAGATTTTCGGAACTCAGCGCGTCGGAACTCAGCGCATCAAAACTAAGCATGTCGCAGACCTTGCTGAAACGCTCTGGCAGCTTCCAGGCAGGAAGTCTGACCCATCAGAACACATCGGGTCAACAAAGCAATATCTAGGCTTGCCAGTTGGGGCAACTCGCTTTGGCTGACTGGCTCATAGCCTGTTTCCCGCAGGTGAAACAGCCTGAAGGCTCCGTCTTCCCAGAACCAGACCTCCGGCACACCCAGCACCCGACACCGCGCCAGTTTATTAATGCCGCCGCTGCTGACGACCACTTCAATCGATAAATCAGGAATAGCCCTGGACTCGCCAGCCTCAGACTTGCCGAAGCAGTAGGACTGATCAGCTTGCACAAATGCTTCCCCCAATTTCTCCTGATCCATCGAACCAGTAGGTTCAAACTCAATCTCACGCTCTAGAAAAAATAGTCCCAAGAGCAGGGCAATAACTGCGCTAAACAGTTCATGCTCTCGACCCGGCATCAGCACCTCAATCGTTTCATCGAAGTAAAACAGCCGAATGCCTGGTGCATTTCTGAAGCCCTCCTGGATCAGCTTGAACTGTTCCCAGGTGCGACCGGGCTGCACGATTCGCTGATCCTGCATTGGCTGAAGCGTTTGCATGGCGAGGGGTAGACTAGAGCGGACGGTAGACACGATAGTTCACATTGGGGAAGATGTTGTCGATCGCCTCGACTTTCTCCAGCCAGCCGCTGTCGATCTTGCCCGCCAGGATGTCTTCGCGCAGCTTGTTAAACCGCATCAAGTGCGATCGCGTCCGACGCACGGCATAGGGCACCATCGTCCCTGTCCGCATGATGAAGGCCCAGTCAGACGATTGCGCCAGCAGCAACTCCCGCGCTGCCTGATTCAGCGCCCGCCATTCCAAGTCGTCAACGGGTTCTCGCTTAGCCAGGTCGATCATCCGCTCAGTGGCTTTGTGCAGGTGTGGATAAATCCAGGCGTTGGTATCGTTTAGCCAATATTCATGGAAGCCCTTGAAGCCCCAGCTCGATTGGGACGGGCGGCAGACCTGCTGCGTCGGGTGTGCCCTGAGATAGTCCGAGAGGTGGGTCATCTCGAAGGTGTGTTGGTCAAACCAGGACTTGCGGAAGAGATAGTCTAGGAACCAGGGCCCCTCGTACCACCAGTGGCCGAACAGCTCTGCATCGTAGGGCGACACGATGATCGGCGGGCGCTGCATGATGCCGTGCAGATGCTCGACTTGGCGTTCGCGGTTATAGACGAAGTTACCTGCGTGTTCTGCGGCTTTTTCCCTAGCCCAGTAGGGGTCGTAGAGATCCTTGTCGCTCAGCCCCAGCCCACGCCCGGTAATTTTGTGATACTTGATGCCGACGTTTTTGCGCTGGCCATTGGGCATGATGTAGGGCTTAATGTATTCATATTCGGCATCCCAGCCCAAATCTCGGTAAAACTCGCGGTACTCCGGCGCACCGGGATAGCCCACCTCTGACGACCAGACTTGCTGCGAAGATTCGTGGTCGCGTCCAAAGGCAGCCACGCCCGTTTCGGTGAAGATTGGCGCGTAGGTGCCAAATCTTGGCCGTGGACGGGCGTAGAGAATGCCGTGGCCGTCGGTGATGAAGTAGCGCACGCCTGCATCGGCAATCATCCGCTCTACGCCTTCGTAGTAGGCGCATTCTGGCAGCCAGATGCCGTTGGGCGATCGCCCAAAATGCTCCTCATAGCTCTCGCAGGCTACCTGAATCTGCGCCCACACCGCCTGCGGATACATCTTCATCAGCGGCAGATAGCCGTGAGTTGCGCCGCAGGTAATAATGTCGAGATTGTTGGACTCTAGAAACCCCCTGAACGCGCCCACCAAATCGTGATTGCAGCGCTCCCACATCTGGCGCACGCCGTGAAACTCGGTGGCGTAGTGTTCTGCCAGATATTTCAGGTGGCCTGAGTGGGCGTTGCGCTCGATCTCCATCTCCGCCAATTCTTCTAGCTTGGCGAGGTGGATGTCATATCGCTCCTGCAACAGCGGATCGCGCAGCATCGACACCAACGGCGGTGTCATGCTCATCGTCAGCTTAAAGTCAACGCCATCGCGCTTTAGCCCCTCAAACACTTGGAGTAAGGGGATGTATGTTTCTGTAATCGCCTCAAATAGCCACTCTTCTTCGAGTACGTAGTTGCTCTCAGGGTGGCGGACAAAGGGCAGATGGGCATGGAGGACGAAGGCAAGGTATCCGATGCTCATGAGATTGGCAGGTGGATGGGCAAGTGGTTGAGTTTGGCAAAGAGCCGGAGGATGGCAGTCTTAGAGCAGCGCATATATAACAATTAGTTAAGCATTTCTTGAACTTCTTAACAGAGCTACTGGCATTTAGGACACTGAACTGTATCGCAAGCAGCAACTTTAGAGCTTGGGCTAGAGTGAGTTAAATAAAAAAATCGATCCGGCTAGGCTATCTCCAAGTATCGTAGAGCAAAAGTTATCACGCGATGGATCAACCTGGATGAGATATGGCACAAACGAACCTGCTTGAACTCGCGAAGCAAGGTGACCCACAGGCGATCGCCACGCTCATGAATCGCTCCCTACAGCCACGCGGCATGACCGCATTGGTCAGTCGCCAGGGAAACTGCCTGTATGTCCTGCTGCAAGCGGAGCAAGTGCCCAATCGCCAGGTGTTGACTGCGTTTGTGCAAAACGGCATTAGCAACTTGGGCGTATCGTCGATCCAACTAGTGAAAATTTCAGGGCAGCAGTTTGGTATGGCCGAACCTGCCTGGACGCAAGATTTGCAGATTGACACGCCAGATTTGGGCGATTTGGGGCTGGGTGACCTAGAAGCAGAACCTACTGCTCCGCCCTACGACGCAGGCGCATCTCTCGACGGACTGGACGATATTGCTCCCACCCCCAACCCCGTCGGCGATATTCTCTCAGAACTGACCGCGCCGCCGCCGAGTCCGACCTTTGAGCCAGAGGGTTGGTCGCCAGAAGAACCCGCGCTGAATTTTGAGGATGAGTTCGCATCGGACAGTTTGTCGCCGCTGGAAGAGGATTTTTCGGAGGATTTTTCGCTTGACACAAGCTCCGGGGATCTGAGCGACGATCTGCTGGCAGATCTGGATTTGGGAGCCGACCTGGAAGCAGACCTAATGGCAGATTTCCAGCCCAATGATCCAGGGCTAGGACTGGGGCTGAGCGGGCTGGATGATTTGGAAAGCAGCTTGTCTGATGCAAACCTGGGCAGCGATTTTTCAGAATTTGACCAGGACACGGGTTCTTTTGACAGTGCCTCTGACAGTGCCTCTGACAGTGCCTTTACAGATGGCAGCTTTTCCGACACTGCCTTGGATGCCAGCGCCCCCCCGGATGCAGGAATTCAAGAACCCTCCAGCGACGCACTGCTTTCGGAACTGGATGCGCTGGAATCGACACAAGATTGGTCATTCGACGAGCCAGATGAGATGCTCAGCGACCTCGGCTCGCTAGAAGGTGACCTGGCGCAGGTGGGCAACGAGTTTCTGGAAATCGACGCGGTAACTGGAGAATCGAGTCCTGGCATGGGGCTAGAGCCAGACGAGTTTGACATTGGCTTGCCCGACTTGGAGCTATCCGGTTCAGCATCGGACAGTAGTTTTGACTTGACCCCTGAAGTATTGGATTTCCCGCTGACCAACTTTGACGAACTCAGCCCGTCGAGCGTCGATGAGCCTCTGTCCGAGCCATCATCTGGGCTAGAAGACTTGGGTTTTGGCGATTCTTCCCCGTCAGTTCCGAATGATGCAGGGTTTGATGACATGGGCTTGGGCGATGCAGGACTCGACAGCGCTGAGTTTGGCAATACAGAATTCGGCAATACAGAATTCGGCAGTCCGGACTTCGACGATGCCTCGCTGAGTAATGCCGATTTCGACCTTGACTCGAGCAGCGCCGACTTACTAAGCGAGTCCCCTGCGTCTGCTGATCTGGAAGGGGCTTTTGCAGACTTAGAGGGAATGGGTGTGCCAGTCGCAGACAATGGGCAACAGGAGGACGATTTTGGGGCGATCGCCGCTGGATTTGAAACCGAAGCCCAATTCGACGACCTGCTAACAGACTCCTCAACGGCTGAGTTTGACCAATCCACAGACTTTACCGAACCAGCACCGCCACCCCCCGCGCCCTACGTTGCCGAAGAAATCTCCCTTGACCTGGATCTGGACGACATTCAACTGCCACCCGTGACGGATGAAAGCGGCGATGATTGGGATGCCGATCTGGAGTTTGGCAACCTGACCGGAGAAGACTTATCAGACTTTACTGCCGACCCAGCGGAGCCTGCGGAAACAGCAGCCGAGGCAGCAGCAGAACTGGAGGCGTTGGATCGGAGCAATGAATTGACCGGCGGCGAGTTTACCAGCGGCGAGTGGGAAGCTGCTGCATCGACGGGAGAACCCAGCGGATTTGCTGAAGCCTTGGAGCGAGAGCCTGTTCCTGTCCCCTTTTCGACGGATTTTGATTTTGCCGAGTCTGTCCCCGCTGCCCCCGTTGCTGCGCTGGCAGGGGATGCTGCTCCTTGGCTGAGTGAGCTACCGCCCGAATTTGTGATTGATGTCACGCTGGATGGCTCCCTGCTGAATTCTGCTAGAGAGGGGATCGCTGAGGTGGGTCTGTCAGGGGCGATCGCCACAGAGTCTTCAGAACTAGCCGAAGACCTGGAGCTAGAAGCACAAGACCTAGACTTTGAGGCGACTCCCCACAACCTTGCACTAGAATCCTCTGTTGGGGTTGCATCCGACGATCTTGACTTTGATCTAAGCAATCTAGACGACCTAGCTGATCTAGATGCTCTGGATCAGCCGAACAATTCCGCTAGCCCCGCTAGCCCGCCGGATGCTGACTTGTTTGACGAAACCTCAGACATTCCTCTGTCGCAACTGCCCACCGAGATTCCCCCGTCTGAAATTCGAGCAGATGAGTTAGACACGTCTGACTTTCTCGATCTGCCGCTTTCCGGCGTTGAGTTGGATGAGGCCGCCTTCAGTAGCCCCTATGACACTTCCCCAGCAAACGAGTTCACCCTCGAAGACGAAACCGCTCCCACAGAACTCATGCCTCTTACCGAAGAGACACTGCCGTCGGAACTGCTGGTGGATGATCTTGGCGAGGCGGGCGGTTTTGAGATGGATAATCTGGGGCCGGAGCTAAATAGCCTAGAGCGTGAGGACTTTCAGCCGCCTGAACCGGAAGCGACTGGCGGAGATGGCTTGGGTCTAGGCGGGTCAGAGGCGTTTGACCTCGATGCGCCCGCAGGGGATTGGCAGAACGAGTTAGACCCGCTGCCCAAAACCACATTTGGGCTGGATGGTGAGAATGA
This sequence comes from Cyanobacteriota bacterium, assembly GCA_046719575.1. Classification (GTDB taxonomy): domain Bacteria; phylum Cyanobacteriota; class Cyanobacteriia; order Elainellales; family Elainellaceae; genus Thermoleptolyngbya. The sequence continues at coordinate 10,612 of JBDNCP010000035.1, read as the reverse complement.
AACGAGCATCCTGCTTGATCCCAGTGCCCATCCAAGTGCTTCGTCTGTCCCTGTGTCTCCATCGTCAGAACTCGACCGCGAGGAGCGAGGCTGGCAGGGGGGCGAGGTGGCTGCGTCCGCAAATCTCCCGATTTCGCCGCTCAGTTCTTCTGAGGAAGGTTGGAACTATGGGATTCCGCCTGCGCCGCCTCCACCGGAGGATACCTTTGCCTATCCTGCGAGCGCTCCCCAAACGCCAGACTCCACAGCAGTCGGGTTGGATGATGGGGAAGCAGAAGAAGGGGCTGATTCGTTTGGCGGACGTGCTACCAATCTGCTGTATGCGGTGCTGCTGGCGCTGTTGGCGTGGATTTTGGCGCTGATTGGGCGATCGCTCTGGACAGAATTTACGCAGCCAGAACCGCCTCCTGCGCCCGCAGGAGAGGTGTTGCCTCAGCCGTAGGACTTGGGCCCTGGGCGATCGCCCTTCTCTAGCTTTTCTTAAGGCGGTCGCAGCGACCCATATCCTGCGCGATCGCGATATCCTGGAAGTTCGGGCGATTCGATCGGTTCTGTGTTCTGACATAGGGTAGCGAGGTACTGAGCCAAGGCTGGGCTAAAAGGCTGGGCTAAAAGGCTGGGCTAAACAGACTAAGCCAATGCTTGACCATAGGGCGATCGCACTTTATTGTGCCTCCCGTTACTGTGCCTCCCGTTACTGTGCCTCCCGTTACTGTGCCTCCCGTTGTTGTGCCTCCCGTTGTTGTGCCTCCCGTTACTGTGCCTCCCGATTGCCCGTTTTGTTCTGTTTCTTTGCAGCTTCACCATGCCCTGGTTCGTCAAGATCGAAAAAGGGCTTGTGGACAAGGCAACATTCGATCAGTTCGTGCCAGCCCACAAGCAGTTTGTCTATGATCTGATTGCCAAAGGGCATCAGGCCAAAACCGGATACTGGGCTGAGCGAGGCGGGGGAATGTTGCTATTTCGAGCAGCCTCGATGGAAGAAGCCAGGGCGATCGTGGCACAAGACCCCCTAGTGCAACATGGCTGCGTCAGCTACGAGCTACACGAGTGGACGATCGTGGTCGAGTAGGGGCTGGCGTTGGGATAGTTTTTGAGCAAGGCGCATGGCAGACAACGGAGACGGATACAAAGTAGTAGCAGAAAACCGACAGGCTCGATTTGAGTATGAAATTTTAGAAACCTTTGAGGCCGGCATTGCGCTAGTCGGCACGGAGGTCAAATCTGTGCGGGCAGGCAAGGTCAACCTGCGCGACGGTTTTGCGCTGATTCGCAATGGCGAGGTGTGGCTCCACAATGTTCACATTTCCCCCCATGACACTGCTAGCCAGTATTTCAACCATGACCCCCGCCGCACCCGCAAGCTGCTGATGCACCGCCAGGAAATTCGCAAGCTGATTGGCAAAGTCGAACAGCAGGGGCTAACCCTGGTGCCGCTGAAGATGTATCTCAAGCGCGGCTGGGCCAAGATCTCCCTGGCGCTGGTGCGCGGCAAAAAACTGCACGACAAGCGAGAAGACCTGAAGCAAAAGCAGGCCAAGCGAGAGATGCAGCGGGCAATGAAGCGATAGTTGGGGGTTAGGTTGGCATTGAGAGAGGGACGGAAAAAGGGAAGAGCGAAAAACGAAAAACGAAAAACGAAAAACGGAACCTCTTCGTTCTTCTCTCTTCGTTCTTCGCTCTTCCCTCAATCCAACCCCCCATCACTCTCCACCGGCTTCCAGCCCCAGATCGGTATGTAGTAACTCGCCACTAGCGCCAGCATCAGCCACCAGAGCGTGCTGACTTGGGGGCGATACCACACGGTGTCTACAAGGCCGTGGAACAGCATTCCGACGATGGTGGCGATCGCCCCGATGAGCCAAAATCCATCCGGGTTCGCAGCCGCTCGGAGGCGCTGGAGTTGTGTCCAGGCTTGATTAAACGTGACCAGCAGTAGCCACAGAAAAACCGTCAGCCCGATTGCGCCCGTTTCCACCAAAGTTTCCAGCAGGATGGAGTAAGCGCTGAGCGCTGAGAAGCCCGCCCGCTGATAGCGCGGATAGACCTGGTTGAACGCATCGTTGCCGGGGCCGATGCCGAGAATCGGGCGATCGCGGATCATGTCTTGCACCGCGGCCCACACGTTCAGCCGAAAATTATTGCTGCTGTCTTGTCGCCCCATAAACATACTGAGGACGCGATCGCGTAGGGGATCAACCGCTGCCACTGCCAGCACGACAACTGCTGCCGCCACACCTAGCACCATTGGCATGGCCCAGCGCCGCCAAAACTGCGGCAAATAGCGGCTAAACCAGTGTGCCAGCAGCAGCAGCAGCGCAAAGCCCGCCGTCACAAAGCCAATCCAGCCGCCCCGGCTAAAGGTCAGCACCAGGCAGGCAGCATTCAGTCCGGTCATGAGCAGTGCCAGCGCCTTGGGCAGCCAGCGCTGCCACGCAAACACGGCTGCCGCGCTCAGCATCACCGCTGGCAAAATGTAGGCGGCTAGCAGGTTGGGGTTGCCCAAGTAGCTATAGACGCGAGTGGTTTTCGCCAGGGTTGACCCGGCATCCACCCAGGTCGCCAGGGCAGGTGCGCCAAAGAACCACTGCCGAATGCCCTCCACGCTCACTGCCAGCGCTGTCAGCAGGTAAACGGCAATTACGCCAGCGCGAATCCGGGGCGATCGCAGCACCCGCGCCAGCAGCGCAAACAGCAGCATATACAGCGTCAGCTTGAGCAGCCCCGAAATCGCCGCCGTGCGAACTGGCGAAAGCGCTGTCGCCGCCACCGACACCAGCCAATACAGCAGCACCAGCAGATGAATTGGCGTTAAGCCCAGCTCCTCGTCATCCGACAGCGTGAGCAGCAGCCAATAGCCGCCGCAGGCAATCAGCAGCACGCCAATCAGCGCCGTAGACACAAACGGAGCCAGCGCAAACACGATCGCCGCCAGCACTGCTCCGATCGGATCGGCCCACTGCATCAGCCAGCTTCCCCTGCGCCAACCCCGCAGTGCCCCGACCCAGCGATGCAGCAGGCTGGAGCGAATCCAAATCGGCAGGGGCGTGGTTGTCAGTGTCAGGTGGTTCCAAACGTTCATAGGAGTGGGGGCAGGTGTAAAGAACGGGCAGTTTTGCAAACTGTATCAGATTTGTATCAGGTCTATGGTGCCACCTCAGGAAAAGTTTTGATCGCAAGAATTTCGTTCATGCAGATACACTAAATCGAGCGCACAAGCTGCATCCTGTACGCTCGATAAACCTTCGATAAACCCAGAGTATTGAACCGTTAGCTGACTTTAGTCGATTGCAGAACAGGGCAGGCTGAAACAAGCCCAGTCGATGCTGAATCTAGCGATAGGATGCGTGCAAAGGGCCAACGCTAGTCGTCTAGATCCAGCACGTCATCGTCGTCATCATCCAAGTCATAGCTGTTGTCTTCGCCCGCCATCAGTTCGTTGATTTCTTCTTCGTCATCTGTGAAATCGAAGTCGTCGCTTTCGCGAGCCAGCAGCCGTCCTGTTCCTTCCAGCCAGTCTAGAATAGACGCATCACGCTGGAGGGGAATCACTTCGGCCGGTTGATTGCGGGGAATTTCACGTAAGGCAGGGTTACGCATTGTTCTCTTCAAATCTCTACACTCTGTATACTCTGTTAGTGTAATCCAGTCTAATCCGTTGCGGCTGAGCGTTTTGGCAGGGGCATTTTGGCAGGGGCGGATGGCGTAGGCGCAATCATGCAATGCTTGACACAAGCCGGGCGATCGCCCCTGAGCATATCCCATCTGTCCTTCTGCATTCAGGCTTGGATTAAAACACTGGCTAAAACAACGGTCTAAAACACCGGTTAAAGCATGTTTAACGCACCTAAAGCACGGGTTTGGCAGGCGCATCCATGACCTTCGGCAAAGCAGAACTCTTGCAGGCGATCGCCGGAAAGAATCGGGGCCTGTTGGCCTCAGAAGCCGACAACTTGGCTATCCTAGCGGCAGTTGCCCGACTAGAAGAATTTAACCCCACGCCGCGTCCCCTCGAAGCCGCCAACAAGCTGGATGGCGACTGGCGTTTGCTCTACACCACCAGCAATGAACTGCTGGGCATTGGTCGCTTCCCCGTCCTGACGCTGGGGCAGATTTATCAGTGCATCCGAGTTAAGACACAGCAGGTGTTCAACATTGCCGAAGTGACCAGCCTGCCTCTGTTAGAAGGCTTGGTCAGCGTTGCGGCCCGGTTTGAACCCGTGAGCGATCGCCGTGTGGATGTGGGCTTTGAGCGGGGCATCTTTGGGCTGCAACGGCTGATCGGCTATCGCAGCCCCAGTCAGTTTATTCAAGAAATCCAGAGCGGCAAACGCTTCGCCGCCGCCGACTTTCGCATTGATCCCAGCAACCGCAAAGGCTGGCTGGAAATTACCTATCTGGATGACGATATGCGAATTGGGCGCGGCAATGAGGGCAGCGTGTTTGTTCTGACGAAAGTCGCTTAATTCAGGAGCCGATATGGGGCGATCGCCCGTCATGCGGATTTCTCAGGGACAGCTTAATCTGCTGGATTTGTGTCCGCGCCAGTTTCAGCATGTTTATCTCGATCAGCTTGCTGCGCCGCCCAATCCTGAGCAGCAGGAAAACATCAACTGGGGCAGCCAGTTTCACCTGCTGATGCAGCAGCGAGAGCTAGGGCTACCCATCGCCGCGCTGACCTCTGCTGATCCGGCGTTGCAGCGGTGCGTGTGGGAATTTGTGGAGGCTGCGCCGGAGGTGTTTGCCGCCAGCCCTGACCAGCAGCGCCACAGCGAACATCGCCGCACCTTGCTATTTCACGGCTATTTGCTGACGGTGGTCTATGACCTGCTGGTGCAGCAGCCAGACAAAGCCGAAATTCTCGACTGGAAAACCTACGGCAAGCCGCAACAGTCGCAATGGCTGGCGCAACATTGGCAAACGCGGCTCTATCGCTTTGTGCTGGCGGAAACGAGCAACTATGCACCAGAGCAAATCACGATGACCTATTGGTTTGTGCGGGCAACGCCACCGGGTGCATCGGAGCCGCAGCCCCAGCGCTTGTCCTTTCCCTATAGCCGCGAGGCACACGAGCAGACCCGCCAGGATTTGACCCAGCGACTTTCGCAGCTCACGCACTGGCTAGAGCGCTACGACCAGGGCGAGGCCTTTCCGCGACAGCAAGACTTGCGAAACGACTGCGCCCTCTGCGGGCCGGGCATTCGCTGCTGGGGCGATCGCCAGCCCGTCGGCTCACCATCATCCCTGCCAGACCTGAGCGCGATCGCCGAAGTGCCGCTGGAACTGTAGTTTCACGTTCACAGCTTGGAGTAGTCGTCAAGGTTTGGATACAAAAGTTTGTAAATCTTGGGCATTGTTGTTACAGTGCAGGTATAGAAGGGGTTGGGGGTTAGGGATTGGGGGTTAGGTAGGAATCCGCGAGTATGGGGTTGCTGCCCGACTGTCACTCTCCCTCGTAGCCGCATCTACGTTCACTTTGCTTACCTCACACACCTACACTCCCACCATGAGACTTTTTGGACTGATTCCGACACCGCCGCCACTCCGTCCGAATTGCAACGTTTACGACCTGAAGGCTCGGCTCGACTGGGGCGAACCTGCATTGACCATTATCGACGTGCGCGATCGCCCAGAGTTTAACGCTGCCCATATCGAAGGCGCAGTCTCGATGCCGACGGCAGAGCTAGTAAACACGGCGCTGACCCATCTGGAGCTAGAGCGAGATCTCTATGTCTACGGCTACACCGACGAGGAAACGGCGATCGCCGCTGCCCAACTCCGTGCCGCCGGATTCCTCAACGTGTCGGAATTGCGCGGCGGAATGCCTGCCTGGAAAGCGGTCGGTTTCCCCATCGAAACCGCTAGGGCGATCGCAGCGTAGCAAAATCCGTCATTACGCCGTAGATGCCCCAGATCGCCATGGCCCGCAGATAGTGGCTGGCGCGAAAGGTGCCCGCAGCCGTAATCGCTTCCGGCGTGCGAAATTGCAAACCATTGTCGTAAATCTGGCGAACCACTGCTTCCGTCAGCCGCATCGCCTCGTCTGTCAGCCCCATTTGCCACAAAAACGCCGCCAGCCCAAAGTTGATGCCTGTCCACACTTCTAGCGGGTGTGTGTCTTTAGGGTTCACAGGCGACCCATCCGGCCGCAGCCCGTTGGCCGCGCCAAACCTGCCGTCGTGAAACTTGAGAAAACACGCTTCGTAGACGGTCTTCAGCGCTGACCGGGCGCAGACCTCCGGCACCACATCCGGCAGCCCCAGCAGCCGCCCATAGAACTGTCCACAAAGCTGATCCGCCATCACCACATCCGAGCCGCTGCCGCTGTCGAGCTTATAGTATTGCCCGTTCCACAGCGTGGGGTGAAAGATGGATCGGGATTGGGTCAGCCACTCGCGCCACGGGTGACTCCCAAATTCCTCATCCTGAACCCCTAGCGCCTGAGCAATGGCGATCGCCGCCTCCAGGGCCGCAATCCACAAGCCGCCACAATAGGCGCTGATGCCCTGCAAGCGCCAGTCGTCAAAGGTCTGATCGGGTGCGCCGGAGTTTTCCGGGATGCCGTCGTTGTCTAGGTCGAAGGTTTTCAGATAGTCGAGGGTGGACACCACGGCAGGCCAGCAGTCTTCCAGAAATTGCACATCGGTACTGCCCGTCAGCACAAAGTCGCGGTAGACCTGGAGGACAAAGTCGGAACCCAAGTCTTTCCACAGGTTGCAGTCTTGATAGCTGGTGTAGTTGGTTTTTTCCCAAGGGTGTTCGTTGGGTGCGCCGAGGTCGTGGGGGGTGGCTCCAGCGACCTTGCGGGGCACTAATGGACTTTCCATACCCTGCGTCGCGTAGTAGCCGATTTTCCGCAAGGTCGGGTCTTCCGCAGGAATCGCACGAGCAAACGCTCGCAGCACTGCCTTATCTAGCTCTGGAAACAGCATCAGCAGCGCAAAGGAGCCGTAGAGCCGCACGTCTAGGCTTTCATACCAGCGGTAGTCGAGGCATTCCACGACGGCAAACTGGCCGACCGGATCGCGCTCTGTGGCGGCACTCCACAGCGTCGCGCCGTCCGTCAGGGCGTAGAGTTCGTTAAACAGCGCCATCTTGAACCAGTCGGGCAGGTCGCCCCGGTCGAGTATTGGCTGCTGCCACTGCCAAATCTGGGCTTGCCAGGTCTGGTATTGCTCTAGCGCGGTGCGGGCGATCGCCCAGGCATTGTTTCCCGTTGCGCCAAAAAAGTCTGTATAGCGTCGCAGGTAAGTAATCCCCTCGGCAAACTCCGTCACCGGAAAATCCCACGCTAATACAAACGGAACCCCCCGCGTCTCCCCCGGAGCTAGGGTAAACCGCAGGGCGATCGCCGCTGCCACTCGTTCTCCAGCCGCCGCAGGCGTTTCGTCGTTCACATTAGGCAGCGATCCGTCTTTTGCAAAGCTACGCCACAAATCCCCGCCGTCGCCCGTTGGGTTCCAGCGCGTGTGATAAAACGCCTCGACTTGGGAGGTTTGGAACGCGATCGCCCATTGTCCGTCGCCTTCGGCAGGCGCAGCGTCTAGCAAACGACCCAAAATGCAGCCCGCGTAGTCGCCTTCGGTGCGCCACTGGTTAAAGTTGCCCTCGCTTTTGCCCAGGCGCGGCTGATATTCATAAACCGGGCTGCCGTCGTCGCGCACCTTTACATCGGGCGACTTCAGCGCGTTGGTAAACCAGCCCGTCATGTTTTCCCAACTCAGCATCAGGCTCAGCGTGATCGGCGTATCGGTGGGGTTGTGCGCCGTCCACACAAACACCGCCACGGGATAGCTCGTTTCCTGGTAATTATTCGCCCAGATCGGTGAAAACTGTTCGCACGTCAGCTTTGCCTGAAATCCGTTTTCATAGCTAAACCAACTGCGCGGATACAGGGCGTGGTACGTGCCGGAGTGTTTGGGCAGCGGCACAAAGGCTGAGGGATGCAGTTCGCTGTCGCCGTCCGCCGTCACGAGCGCGTAAGCCTGAGTGCCCTGAGCCGACTGCTCGAATATGCTGAACTGGCAGGCAGGCATGGTTTGAAACCAGTGTTCGCCGCCGTCGATGTGCCACAGGTTAAAGTCGCCCCGGTGCGATCGCCCAATGCAGCCTGCCCCAAAGCCCCCCAGCGGCATTCCGTGCCAGGGGCCGTCGTCTAGGTTGCTGGCATAGCGCACGGTGTAGGGCTTATCCCAGCCTTGCCCGATAGGGCGCATCCAGGCGGCAGCGGGGATCTTGGGGAAACCGGGAAAATTTTTCATTTCCCGATTCTACACCTGTCACATGGGCGATCGATTCCCCCAGCGACCCCACTCTGCCAGCCTGGATCAGTCAGCAGCACCTAGCACCCATCAAACCGGAAAGATTCCCCCCAGGCTGGCTCAAACTAGGCAGTGCTTAAACGCCTTCTAGGTCATGGATTGCCTTGAGTCGATCCCCCTAAATCCCCCTTATCAAGGGGGACTTCCGGAGTGGTTCGGCTCGGTTCCCCCCTTTTTAAGGGGGGTTAGGGGGGATCAAAGGGCTTTAAAACACGCCCTAACTCACATAAAAGTCCCGCGTGCCCTTAGCGCGGATCGCGTCGTCGAGTCGATTGAGCGCGTGGACGTAGGCGGCGGTTCGCAGGTCGATGTCTCGATCTTGGGCGATCGCCCAGATGTGTTCGGTTTCCTGCTTCATGGCAAATTCCAGCCGATGGTTTACCTTGTCGGCCGACCAGTAGAAGCCGTTGCGGTTTTGCACCCACTCGAAATAGCTCACCGTCACGCCGCCCGCGTTCACCAAAATATCAGGAAACACCTGAATGCCGCGGTTTTCCAGAATCGCATCAGCATCGGATGTGACGGGCCCATTGGCAACCTCGAAGATGTATCGTGCCTGGATGCGGCTGGCGTTTTCGGCGGTAATCTGGTTTTCCAGCGCAGCGGGCACCAGCACGTCTACATCCAGTTCCAAAAGCTGCTCGTTGGTAATGGTGGAATGCTCCTGATCGTTGCAGACGCTGCCTTCGCAGTAAATCGCCTTGAGCCTGCGGCTGGATTCCTTGATTTGCCGTACGCTGGGAATGTCGAGGCCCTGCGAGGCATACACACCGCCCTGAGAATCGCTGACAGCGACGACCTTGTATCCCGCTTTATAGAGCAATTCTGCAATGATCGACCCGGCATTGCCAAAGCCCTGCACGGCAACGGTCGTGTTTTCGGGGGATTTGCCGAGACGTGGTAAAACAGTCTGCATCACAAAAAATGCGCCCATCGCGGTGGCCGATTCGCGCCCCTGGCTGCCGCCCATCGTGATTGGCTTGCCCGTCACCACCGCAGGCGTAATCTTGCGCTGAATGATGCTGTATTGATCCATCATCCAGCCCATCACCATTGGGTTGGTGTAGACATCGGGGGCGGGAATGTCGATGTCGGGGCCGATAAAGTCGGCGATCGCATCCACATAGCCCCGCGTCAGCCGCTCCAGTTCAAATTTCGAGAGTTCCTTGGGATTCAGCGTGATGCCGCCTTTTGCGCCGCCAAAGGGCAGGTTCAGCACGGCGCACTTAAACGTCATCCAAAACGCTAGGGACTGCACCTCGTCAAGCGTCACGCCGGGATGATAGCGCACACCGCCCTTGGTGGGGCCGCGGCTGTCGTCATAGCGCACGCGATAGCCCTGAAAAATCCGCAGCGATCCGTTGTCCATCCGCACCGGAATCGACACCACCAGGCTAGATTTGGGATAGCGCAGCCGCTCGGCCACGTCTTCGTTAATCGAGACATAGTTCAGCGCCTTTTCCAGTCGTCGATTGGCATCCGACAGCGTGCTGTGGGCGGCTCCATCGAGTAGACTCCTGTCTGCTTTGCCGTTGAGGGCGGCATGGGTGGCGGAGTCTGCTGCGGCGTTGGACAGCAAGTTAACCATAAACTTCTCCTTTGGGGACGGGCAGTAAGGGATTTGAGGCGATCGCCCAGTCCGCGTCTGTTTCTATAATGCCCAATAAACGGTATATTTCGCTACTTTTTAATATTTCAACAAGATTAGGAATCAGGGGTTTGAAATCAGAGTATGTTCCACGATGCTGGACTATGCAGCCCGAACGGACACTCGTGCCGCAAACATGGGTCAAGGCTTGCTGCGCTGAACGCTGGCGATCGCTTTGTTCAACAGTTGCCTTTCTCACAGCGTGCTGACTAAGCAGGCTATGTAAGCAGGCTATGATCGATGCAGGCATTTATTTAATTTTGGAAGACTAAAATCGATCTTCTTAGTCAGACCCAGTATGCAAATCACTCTGAGTGTCGAGCAAAGCAAAATTCTGGAAACCCTCTCTCTTCAGGGCCGATATCGGTCAATTGAGGACGCGATCGACGCAGCGCTATTGCTCCTTGCTGATGAAGTCACTGAGCAAAGTGTTCATGAGACTCCGGATTACCTCGCTTGGGTCGAGCAAGCCCGTCGCAAAATTGACGAAGGAATCACCGCCGCAGAGCAGGGCAGTGTTCTAGACGCAGACAATGTGTTAGCCCAACTGCGCCAGAAGGTTGATTCTGCTAGAGCGGAATCTCAATGAAGACGCTACGAATTACCCGCCCCGCAAGCCAAGATCTGAACGACATTACTGACT
>JBDNCP010000034.1:0-36166 GCA_046719575.1 Cyanobacteriota bacterium | reverse complement strand
AAGTCGCCACTACCAGCGCAGAAATGTCGAGAAAACTCCCTAATGTGTTGAGGCTCCTTGAGGTTCGCAGGGGTGGTTTTAGCCATCTTTATCCTTTTCATCCCCCCTCTAAGCGCCATTCACAAAACCGTTTATGGGAACATTCAAGAAACTCTTCAGGACATTATTCAAAATGGCTTAAGTTTACGTTCGCTATTTTTTCAAAACGGTTTTCAAAACGGTTTTCAAAACGGTTGCGTAAGAAAAATCCAGTTTTTGGATATGGTGCTTGCCGCCACCGTTCACAATTGATGAAAAACTGCACCCAGCACCACAGTCCCTACAAAACCACCTCGAAGGCGCTCCAAGTCCCTGTAAAAGCGCACCTATTGCTGCAAGTTTTGCATTGCAGGCGAATAATCTACGATTACTATATAGTAAGTCTGGCTGGAAAACTAGCCGTCAATCAAAATGGGATTCTGAACAGAACTTTGTGAATCTAGCCTGGCTATTCATTGCGATCTCTCTTGTGGCGCTAAGCATTGCAGGCGGCTACTTTTTGCAGTTGCGCCGCGCCGTGATGGAATTGCCTCGTCTCCAGGCAACTCAAGCCGATGTCGAATGGGCCGCCGCCTCGCCACTGCTAATTTCGGTGGTGATTCCGATGTACAACGAGTCCGAAAACCTAGAGGGCTGTATTCGTTCGGTGCTGGACTGCACGAGTCTGTCCGCCGATCATTTCCAGTTGTGGGTGATCGACGACCAATCTACTGATGGTACGCTGGCGCAGTTGTATGATCTGCAAGCACAGCTTAACGATTCTCGGCTACATATCCTGGCAGGCAAGCCCCTGCCTGCTGACCAGCGCTGGTCAGGCAAAAACTGGGCCTGCTTTCAAGCCTCGCAACATGCCGAGGGCGATTGGCTGCTCTTTCTCGATGCAGACGTGCGGCTGAAGCCGGGGGCGATCGCCTCGATGGTGCAAACGGCGATCGCCCACCCAGCCGACCTGCTTACCTGCATTCCGCAAGTAGTCTGTGGTTCTCTGGTGGAATGGCTGGTGCAGCCGCTGATGTTTACCAATGCAATGGTCACGTTCAATTCTGAAGTCGTGCGCGATCCGAAGTCGCCGACGACCTACGCGCTCGGCCCCTGTCTGCTGTTTTCGCGAGAAAGCTACGCAGCGGTCGGCGGACACGGCGGCATTGGCTCGGAGTTGGCAGAAGATGTCGCCTTTGCTCGCAGGCTGAAACATCAGGGCTTTCGAGTTGTGCATGTCATCGGCCGCGACCTGCTCAGCCTGCGGATGTATCGCTCTTTTAGAACCTTGTGGGAAGGCTGGACGAAGGTGCTATACGTCGGCGCAAACTACAGCGTTTCCCTAATGCTGCTGCTGACGCTGGTGATGCTGTCGGTCTACACAGTGCCCTGGCTGGCGCTGGCGATCGCCCTCTATGCCCTACTCACCGCTGGCGGCGGACTGGGGGGCTGGCTTTTGCTGCTGCTGGCGATCGCCGGATTGGTGTTGCAATATCGCACCCGCGCCCTCGGTTCCCACGCGCTGGGCACGACGACGCGCTATTGGTGGCTGCATAGCTTGAGCGGGCCGCTGATTTCCGCACTGGCGATCGCCTCTATCATCAAAGCCGAAACGGGCTGGGGCTGGACCTGGCGGGGGCGATCGCTGAAGTCGCTGCGTCGCTCATCTGCGTCGCGCCTCCGCTGAGTTAGATTTTGGGTCAGCAATCTAAAATCGGCAATCTAAAACCCAAAGTCGGCATCAATCGTTGAGCAGCAGGTAATAGAGTTGTCCGGGATGATTAATCAGCCCAGCGCGATCGCCCGCCAGTGGGCCGCTACCCATATAGATATCGACCCGACCGGGCCCGCGAATCGCGCCGCCCGTGTCCTGATCCAGCACATAGCGGCTGACGCGGCGCGGGATGAGTTGTCCTGCCGCCTCGACCTGGGGAATGTCCGTGCGGATGAGCGCCAGCGCACCGGGTGGAAACACGGACTTGTCGGTGGCGATCGCCCGCTCAGGGGTGACGGGCACATTCAGCGAGCCGATGGGCGGCGCACCCGCCGTTTCTCGGAAAAACACAAACCGATTGTTGCGCGGAATGTAGACATCTAGCTCCGCCGGGTTGCGCCGAAAATAGTCCAGCACTACGGGCAGGCTCAGCCCCGCTTCGGGCACTTTGCCGTCGTTGATCAGCTCGCGCCCCAGGCTAGTGTAGGCATAATCTGTGCGGCCCGCATAGCCGATGCTGAGGGTCGTGCCGTCCGTTAGTTGCAGCCGCGCCGACCCCTGCACCTGGATCAAAAATGCTTCCAGGCGATCGCGCAACCAGGCGATTTCCAGCCCCCGCAGTGGCCCGGCAGATCCTTGCAAGCCGTCTGCGCCTTCGAGCTGGGCGCGGGTGGGGTGGGGCTTGGGCCAGCGGTCGAGGTCGGGTGGCAGGCGATAGACCGGATAGCGAAACTCGGCGGTGGGGCGGCGGCTGGCGGTGTAGGTCGGCTCGAAATATCCGGTGAAATCGACCGTGCCCTGACCGTCGCGCCCGATGGACTGATAGAGCGAAAACTCCCGCAGCACGGCTGTTCGCAATTCCTCTGCCGAGCGGGTCGATTGCAGCAACTGGCGAAATCGGCGCAGGCTGCGCCGGACGCGATCGCGCGTAAATCCCGGCACAGCAAGATTACGATAGGCTTCGGCCGCCGCAGGCGTGCCCAAATAGCGCAGCGAATAGTCGATGGCGCGAATCATCGCCGGGCGATCGCCCCCAAACCGCCGCAGTTGCTCGTCCAGAGTCGCTGCCGCCTCTAGCTGCGCCGCCTCCACCCGCCGCAGTGGGGCGGTCTGCGCCGCCGCCAGTTCCCCGCTGCCCAGCCACAAGCCCAACGTCAGCACTCCACCCGCGATCAGGTTTCTGCAAAACCAGGGGCGATCGCCCTCTTGCCTCTCCACCACCAACCGTTCCATCACCACCTAACCCAACTCCAGCGCAATTTTTAGAATCTACCAGCTCAAAACATTGTAGGTTTCAAGCGTTTGAATTTTTCGGATTTTCAAGCACTAAGGCTGAAAACCATAGTATTCAATCAAAATTGCGGAAGGCGTAACGGGAACAATAGAAAACGCAATCCTAACTTAGCAAAAGTTACAAGTTTAATTTGGGCTAATGCTCTATGTCGTGGTCAGCACCTCAGCGCCAGAATGCTGGCTACCAAACCTAACTCTGACTTGTGATGCTGCACTGAATAGCGGGATCTGAACATATGCTCACAACTTTTCCGATTGAACAACTTGAGATGCTTCGGGCTAATGCCCGGAATTATAAAGACCCAATGAGCCTTATAGAAGCATTTCCTGCGCTGCGAATTAAGCCTAACTGCGTGCTACGGCTTTACTACCATTACAGCCATGGCAATGGCGTAGGAGCTATTTGGGCGTTCAGAAACGAAGATGCCCCTCCTGAAAATTGTTTTTTTATAGCTGATGAAGAATGGTTTACAGCTTATGAAGAAGGAATCGAGGAATTTCTAGAGGAGGGGAGGCTGAAACCTGGACGTCGGTGTGAAACTATTGAGGAAGTCTTTCAGAAACCGGATGGTGCTTTAGACAATTTTATGGAAGCAATTGAGGGAGATGATACGCCTTGGTCGTATTTGTCTGCGTCACTGTTTGCTCGCGAAGCATCAGAGCTTGGAGCTTCTTGGCACGGTTGCATGTGGTCTACTCACACGATCCTTGGAAAAGATCCAGATGAATTGCGTCGGGCAGGAGATTCTCCATTTCAGTGGTTAGTTCCTAAGCCAGATATATGGCTGCCATCCTGCCAAGAAGAAGGAGATACGGTCATTGTCCAGTTCTACAGCTACAGTGCCTTAGGCATAGAGCAAATTATCCAGCACCATGATATCTATCAAAAAGGGTCTCATACCTTTAGATGTGAAGCTCAAGACATTGCAACTGGGGGAGCAGGTTTTGTTTTCTAGCATAGATTTTTCCATTAATTAAATGCGCTGACTCAATCATGCAGGAACTTTAGCTTAAAGCCCGCCTAACCCCTAACCCCCTGAAACCTAACCCCTAACCTTGGGCATAATGGAGGTTGCTGATGCAGAGAGCTATGGCATGACTTCCGAGCCGTTTTTGACCATCGACGACCAGCCAATTTCCGTATCCCAGGTCTTTCGCTATTTGCAGGCGGGAGGCAAGCTCGACGGGTTTATCGGCGAAATCGTTCGGCAGTACGTCATCGAGCGAGCGCTCGCCGAGGAACCGAGCCTCCAACCCAGCCCCGCTGTTTTGGAACAGGCTGTCGTCGATTTTCGGCTAAATAATAAACTAACGGATGCCCAAGTCTTTCAGCAGTGGCTCAGCACCAACGGCTTGACCTACGAAACCTTTCACGATCGCATTGCCGTGGGCTTTCGCATGGACAAGCTGCGGCAAAACGTAACAGAGCCAAAGCTCCAGGAATATTTCATCGAGCGCAAGATGTTTCTTGATCGCGTCGTGCTGTCGCGCATCATTGTAGACAGCAAAGATCTAGCAGAGGAACTGCGCCTACAACTCTCAGAGGGAGCCAGCTTTGAGCAACTGGCGCGGGAGCATTCGCTGCTGGAAGACCGCGTGATGAATGGCATGATGGGCCCCGTCAGCCGGGGCAGTATGCCCGATATCCTGCGGGCGGCGATCGATCTGGCGGAACCGGGGCAGATTGTTGGCCCCATCGAGATAGAGGGGCGCTGGGCCCTATTTCGCGTTGAAGCGCTGCTACCCGCCGTGCTGGAAAATCCTCAAGTACGTCAAACCCTGCAAAACGAGCTATTTGATCAATGGCTCGCCGAAAAAATTCAAACCTTGCCGATTAAAATCAATATTGGAGAATAATGCCTCAAGACCTCCTCGCTAGCATTCCCTGGGATGCCCCTCCCTTCTGCTGGCTCAATGCTGACCAACAAATTGCGGTTAAAAATCAGGCCGTCGTTCGCTCTTTCAAGCTGGGCGAGGTGATTTGGTCAGCCGATGCACCCGGTGAGCAATATCTGGTGCTGGCGGGCAACGTGCGGCTGGTGCCGGAGGAGGGCAAGCCGACGCTGCTCAAACCGGGGGACTGGTTTGGCGATTTTCCTAGCCTGACGGGCCCGTGGAAGGCGCGGGCAGCGGGCAAGGAGGTGCAGGTGTTGGCGTGGAACAGCGACCTGTGGGATGAGGTGTCGGCGCGGGTTCCCGAAGTGCGCCAGTTTTGGCTGGAGGGGCGATCGCGCTATCAGCCCGACTATTCCGACGCGCCCCAACCCGTGGCAGGTTTTCCCTTTGTGGGAGGCGTAAACTCCGGCGCGGCTTGTTTAACGATGGTGGCTCAGGTGCTGAATGCGCCAACGCAGATCGACTGGGTGCAGCGGCAGTTGCGCGGCCAGTTGCCCAAGGATTTGATCAACGCGGGTGAAAAGCTGGGCCTGCAAATGAAGCGGCTGCTGCTGACGGAGTGGCGCGACTTGCAAACCGTTAGCTATCCGGCGCTGATGCTGTGGCATCGGGAGCATTGGGTGGTGGTCTACGGTGTCAAGGGCGATCGCCTACTGATTGCCGACCCGCTCGATGGCGATCGCACCTGCAAAAGCGTCCCCAAATCCATCGTCCAATCTGCCTGGGACGGGCAGCTTTGGACGGTGGAGCCTATCCAAAAGCAAGACAAATTTAGCCTCAAGTGGTTTTTGCCTGCGGTCTGGAAATATCGCGTGCTGCTAGGTGAGGTGCTGTTTGCGTCGCTGACGCTGCAACTGCTAGGGCTGGGAACACCCATCATTACGCAGGTGATTATCGACAAGGTGATGGTGCAGGAGAGCATCCCCACGCTAGACGTGATGGGCATTGCGCTGCTGATTATTGCTGTGTTTGAGGCGGTGCTAGGCATTCTGCGGCTCTTTATCTTTACCCACACGACGAATCGCCTGGATATGGCGCTGTCGGCGCAGCTATTCCGCCATCTGCTGCGGCTGCCCTTATCTTACTTTGAGGCGCGGCGTGTAGGCGACACGGTGGCCCGTATGCAGGAGCTAGAGGAAATCCGCCAGTTCCTCACCAGCACTGCGCTGACGGTGATTCTGGATAGTATCTTTTCCGTCGTCTACTTGGGTATGATGGCGTATTACAGCATCACGCTGACAGGCATCGCCCTGGCGGTGATTCCGCTGTTCGCCATCCTGACGCTGATCAGCACGCCAATTTTGCGAAACTGGCTGAATGAAACCTTTAACCGCAGCGCCGATAGCCAGTCTTATCTCGTAGAAACGATGACGGGTATTCATTCCGTCAAGGCCCACGCGGCAGAACAAACCACGCGCGATCGCTGGGAAGGACTGTATGCTCGTTTCGTCCGCACAGGCTTCCGCGCCACGACGACGGCGAATATCAGCAACCATCTAGGCGATTTTCTCACCAGCCTGTCGGCGCTGCTCATTCTCTGGTTTGGCGCGAGGCTGGTGATCAATCAGGATCTCACCATCGGTCAACTCGTCGCGTTTCAAATGCTGTCGGGTCGCGTCACCGGGCCGCTGCTGCGGCTGATCCAGCTCTGGCAAAACTTACAGGAGGTGCTGCTGGCGGTCGATCGCATTGGCGACATTCTTAACGTTGCGCCAGAAGCGGAACCCGGAACGGGGCTGACGCTGCCCAACCTGCGCGGCGAGGTCGTATTTGAAAACGTCTTTTTCCGCTATCAGCCTGATCAGGAGGCAATTCTCAAGGGAATCTCATTTCGCGCCGAGCCGGGTCAGTTTGTGGGCATTGTCGGGCGCAGCGGCTCCGGCAAAAGTACCTTATCTAAGCTGATTCAGCGACTATATCCGGCAGAGGCAGGGCGAATTCTCATAGACGGCTTCGATATCAAAAGTGCAGACTTATCTTCTCTGCGTCCGCAGATTGCCGTGGTGTTGCAAGAAGATTTCTTATTCAACGGCTCCGTGCTGGAAAACATCACGCTGGGGAATCCCAACGTCACGGCAGAGCAGGTGATCGAAGCGGCGCGGCTGGCTGTTGCCCACGACTTTATCTGCGACCTGCCGCATGGCTATGAAACCAGCGTTGGCGAACGCGGCACAGCCCTCTCTGGCGGACAGCGGCAGCGCATCACCCTAGCGCGGATGTTCCTTTCAGATGCGCCCGTACTGATTTTGGACGAAGCCACCAGCCACCTGGACGCGGAAACCGAGCAGCAGGTGCTAGAAAATTTGAAGCAGGTGTCGAAAGGACGGACGCTGTTTCTGATTGCCCACCGCTTTGCGCCGCTAAAACGCGCTGACCTGATCCTGACGATGGAGAAGGGTGTGATCGTCGAACGGGGCACACACGATTCGCTGTTGCAGGAAAGAGGGCTGTATTATTCCCTCTATCAGCGCCAGCAAATGTCGGTCTAAGCCATCCTGCGCTCAGCCATAGCTCTCCTTGTCTCGCATTGTTCCCTCAAGGGCGATGACGGTTCGTCGGGGCGATCGCCCCAAGGATAGCTTAATCTCGCTGCGCTGCGGGCGCATCGTCCCCCGCTCATCCATCAGCACCCACTCGGCCAGGCAAAGCCCCAGCGCCAGCAGCACTCCGCCAACCCCCAGCACAAACACCCCCAGCGAAAGCTGAATCAGCCAGTTTGCCTGCACCAGCGTCCGTAAGGCCAATAGCAGCGTGCTAAAGACCAACAGCAACAGCGCTCCGTGGGCCACCAGCAGACTCACGGCAACCATCTGGTGATGTCGTTTGAGGCGGCGGTTGCTGCGTCGCAGCGCCACCAGCGGTCGATAAGCCACCCGGTTCCAGGGCTGTTCTAATCGCCAGGGGCGATCGCCCCTCCCTTTGATCTCATCTCGCAGCATCTCTCCTGCCGCCCCCCGCAGCAGACTATCCAGCCACACCCAGCGCAGCATCAACCCTAGCCACACCCCCACCCCCACCGCCACCATCAGCACGCCGTTCAAAATCAATTGAATGAGTTGGGTCGTTTGCTCAATGCTCATGGGCCGGTTGAGAAGGAAGAGAGAAGAACGAAGAACGAAGAGAGAAGAACGAAGAGAGAAGGACGGAGAGAGAAGAACGGAGAGAGAAGAGCGAAGAGAGAAGAACGAAGAGAGAAGGGGGGAAAAATAAAGTCGGCTTCTGCCTAAGCAAAAACCGACTGTGGCAAGAAGTTGGTTAGTTCAATAGTACTACTCAACTTCCGGTCATGCAACTGTTTTTAAGGAATCCAGAGCAGGTTCCAGAGCCTGGATGCTAGAGCCTCGATTCTAGAAAAAAGCAGGCTGATGGCGGATCAGGCTGAGGAACTCTTCTCGCGTGCGCTGATCTTCCTGAAACACGCCGAGCATGGCACTGGTCACCGTCCAGGAACCGGGTTTCTGCACGCCGCGCATGACCATGCACATATGCGTTGCTTCCATGACCACTGCCACGCCCTGGGGTTCCAGAATCGTCTGAACCGCTTCGGCAATCTGGCGGGTCAGGCGCTCTTGCACTTGGAGGCGACGAGAATACATTTCCACGATGCGGGCCAGTTTGCTCAGCCCCACCACTTTTTGGTTAGGAATATAGGCAACATGAACCCGGCCCATAAAAGGGAGCATGTGATGTTCGCACAGGCTAAAGGCGTTGATGTCGCGCACCAGCACCATCTCGTTGTGCCCTTCGTCGAAAATGGCTCCGTTTACCAACTCTTCGAGCGACTGATGATAGCCACTGGTCAGGAAGCGCATGGCTTCGGCGACCCGCTTGGGCGTTTTGAGCAACCCTTCTCGCTCTGGGTCTTCGCCCACACCCAGCAGCATCGTCCGCACTGCTGCGATCATGTCCTCTTGAGACACTTCGGTATGCTCATAGGCGTAAGAGGTCGTGCGATCGGGACGTACCTCCAGGGTCAGCGTTTCGCCTTGCTTGGGTGCATCCATCTTGGTGGACGAGGAGTTGGCTCCGTTAAATCCGTTAGAAGAAGCAATCGTCATAGGTCTTGGGATAAACTCTCCAAAGAAAACAATGAAACCGTCGAGAGAATCAGCCAGAGCCAAACGGCTTTGCAATCTCTCGACAAAGCAGTCCCGGTGAAAACCGTTCTGCTCAGGGGGGTTCGGATCTTCACAAGGCTCCCGCACTGGGAACCAGCGTGATTTCTTCAATCACTGCACCAGGAGGGAGCAGGGCAGTATGCACAATCGACTGGGCGACCACGTCGGCAGTGAGCATACGAGAGCGATCGAAGTCGGCTTGCACCGTGTCGGTGTCCCAGATTGGCGTATTAACCGATCCGGGCGAAAAGGTGACGACGCGAATCCCGTGGGAGCGCTCCTCGGCTGCCAGGGTTTTGGACAGGGCGATCAGGCCCGCCTTGCTAACGTTGTAGGCTCCCCATCCGGGAAAGGCGTGGTAGCCCGCGATGGAGGCGATGTTGATAATCACGCCCTGACCACGATCGCGCATTCCTGGTAACACGGCCTGAATGCACTGAAAGACACTGGTGAGGTTGAGATCGATCACCCGCTGCCAATCTGCAAGGGGAGTTGTTAGCAAGTCTCCGGTGTAGCCGATTCCGGCGTTGTTCACCAGAATGTCGATGGGGCTGGCTGTGGCAATCGCCCCTATTTTTTCAGCGACCTGATCCAAGACTGCCAAATCAATGGGGTAAGTGTCGGCTGCTACGCCCAGTTCACGGGCCGCAGCGGCGACTGACTCCAGAGCTTCGGCAGAACGGGCAACCAGCGCTAGGTTTACCCCCGCTTTGGCAAAGGCGATCGCCGTCGCTGCACCAATGCCGCGACTGGCTCCAGTAATCAGGGCGCGGGTAGGAAGAACATGAGACATGGGTAAAATCCTGAACCGAATCGCAGGTAGGTAGCGAACTGGAAGACCTCCAGCTCTAAACAGCGGTATGAAGCAGTTAGGGGTATGCAGTTCAGTTAAAAATGGTGATGGGAAAAAATGGTGAAAAAAATTGATGAGGTTGGAAAAAGTGACGGAATTAAAGAATTTAGGTCGTTAGATGTGGAATCGTTGGACTTAAAGTTTTCTGAACCTGAGTTTGGGGTGTGCTGTGGATTGCGGTCTAGTCTACTGGTGCGAGCAGAGGCGGCAGTGAGGCGACCGCAAACAAGCGTTTAGAAGTGAAACCGACCATTGAACGATCGCTAAACCCATGTCAACCAATCTCAGCCACCACATCCGATTCAAGTCGTTCAAGTCAAGTCGTTCCAGTCAAGTCGTTTAAGTCAAGCCATTAAGTCAAGCCATCTAACTTCAAACCCTCTCAGCCAAAATGCCCACCTTTAGCATGACCGAAGTAGGGCCTCATTAACGAGTATTAAGCACTACACACCAGAATTGACTCCAAAATGTTAAAAAATGTTTCAGATTTGATTCTAACACTCATAAACCGCCCTCGACCAATTTCCCTGCTACGCTAACCTATTTCTGCAAACACGGTAGTCGGCAAATCCACCCTACTGCCCAACCTAAGGCTGGTTAAGGAATCAAAGAGACAACTCTATGCCACTCCGGTTTCCTAGATTCGCTCTCCCACTCAAGCCGAGAGTTCCTGAAAGATTCCAATCTTGCGAAACTTTTGGTAACGCAAGTCGCGCCGCTGGGCATTGGTCAGACTGTCAAGCTGCGCCAGATTATCTAAGATGGCAGCCTTGAGGGTCGCCGCAGCCTGGAGGGGGTTGGCATGGGCCCCACCCAGCGGCTCTGGCAAGATTTGATCCAAAATGCCAAGCTGTTTCAAGTCTTGGGCGGTAATCCGCAATGCCTCGGCCGCTTGGGGCGACTTGGCTGCGTCTTTCCAGAGGATGGCGGCACAGGCTTCGGGGCTGGCAACCATGTAGACCGAATGCTCGAACATCATCAGGCGATCGCCCACGCCAATGCCCAGCGCCCCACCCGAACCGCCTTCGCCAATCACCGTGCAGAGAATCGGCACATCTAGCCGAAACATTTCGCGCAGGTTGTAGGCGATCGCCTCGCCCTGGCCCAGCCGCTCTGCCTCCAGCCCAGCGTAGGCTCCCGGCGTGTCGATAAACGTCAGAATCGGCATCCCAAACCGATTGGCATGGTTCATCAGCCGCATCGCCTTGCGATAGCCCCCCGGCGAAGCCATGCCAAAGTTTCGCGCCACGTTGTCTTTCGTATCGCGCCCCTTCTGATGCCCCAGCAGCACCACCGGCCGCCCGTCTATTCGCCCAATGCCACCCACCAGCGCCCGGTCGTCTGTTCCCGTGAGGCGATCGCCATGCAGTTCAATCCACTCGTCGGTCATCGCCTGGATATAGTCCAGCGTACTGGGTCGGCGGGGATGCCGCGCCACCTGGAGCCGTTGTGCCGGGGTCAGGTTTTGAAAAATCTCTTGCCGGAGTTGATCCGCCCGCTCCTCTAGCTTTTGAATCTGGTCAGACACGTCTACCTCGCTTTCCTCTGCCAGTTCGCGGATTTGCTTAATGCGCTCCTCCAGATCGACCAGGGGCTTTTCAAAATCTAGCAGCAGGCGACGTTCCGATGTGGGCATGGTTGGGGGTTCAGAGTTAGAGCTTTGAGAATTGAGAATTGAGATCAGGTTGATGACCCAAGGGTTCATTTTAGCAATCCGTCGTTCCCCACAGTTGCATTAGCAGCCGCGCCAGGGGAATTTCAGGCATCAAAACCATTGGGCTTTTCTGAGCAAGCCCCAGAAAAAAATTGATGGTTCTGCACGGCTACTCCTTATTTCTAGCGCTCGTTCACCCGATTGGGTGAGCCAGGTAGGTGAGGTTAGGTTTGGGGCGATCGCCCTAGAATCAGTGCGACACTTCTGACGGCCTAGCTAGAGGAGGCAAAGCAAGATGATGAAACACAGCGGCGTTCGTACCATTCCAAATATCCGAGTCGTTGTGGTTGCTATTGTCGCCGGCCAGGCCCAACGCCTCCAAATTCAGATTTTGCAGCTTTTGCAGCTTTTGCTCAGCCCCCCACGCGGAATGCAGCTGGGTTCGCTGATGCGACGAAGCGGCCGCTGGGGCGTAGCGGACTTGTGGAAGGCGCTCTTCCAAGCCTTTGGGTTGGGGGGTGCTGGAGAGTTTACCCATTTCGAACAGTCCGTACCACGGTTTAGCCCATTGTTTGCGATGTTTGCAATCGCTGGGCCCTGCGTCCCCTCAGGCAACTTCAAGATTTAGCCAGATTCAGAGAAGCCTCTGAATCCGAGCTACCCCGGTTTTGGTCACGGTTTGACGCTCCATCCGTCGCGCCCGCAGAATGGTTTAGCTGCGGGCAGATTAGAAGCCTACGCTGGAATAGTTGTCGGAATGATTGTGGGAACCTCGGTATGAATCCCGATAGGAACACCGACAGGAACACTATCGGAAGAGTAGCTAGAACATTGGCAAGAAGAGCAGCAGAAACAGTAGCGGCAAGAGCAACAGAGATAGCGGTGAAAACTGCGATGTAAGCGGATGTAAGCGGACAAGGTTCGTCTGCGGCACAAGCGCGATCGCCCCGCTTCACACCTGATTCATGCACTGATTCACATCCTGATTCACGCACTGATTCATGCCCTAGCTCAACCCTGGGGTTCATGCCTTTGCTGGCTGCGTTTCATTGGGTTTAACTCTGGCTCTTTGCTGGTCGAGGATTTCTCCATCAGTCTGAGTCCAGGGTTCGCAGCCCGCGCGATGCCCGCAATCCTCCTCGACAGCCCAACAGCGCGATCGCCCTGGTAGCGTTCCAGTGGCGTTTGCCAAGGCTCCAACGGGTTGATTTTCACCCACCGACTGTGCAGGTCGGCAATTTCCCTAGACGGATGGCAACGGTTTATCCCGGTTTGATCTCGGCGATTGGCAGGCGAATCGGTGTCTCACTGCGCCACCCAAAATCGCTCCTTCTGCTTACCATTCACCCCTGGAGTCTTTTCAATGAATACAATTCACAAGCCCGGCGATCTGGAGCCGAAGCCGGGTTCTGCAACGAGTCTTGCCATCGACGGCAGTTGTTCCCGAACATCTCGCTGGACAAGGTTTTGGGGTAATCTGCTGAGCCACTTGCTGAGCTACGCTGGCGACCCTGGCGAACCGCGTGTTTGGTTCGAGCGCGATCGCAATGGGGAAAGCTGGTGGTGTGCCCATGACCCGCTGACGGGCGATTGCGTCCGCTGTCACACAGGCACAGAACTCCGCGCCTGGTTAGAGTCTCGGTACAATCGCCCCGCTAGCCGCGCAACTTACACTACCCGCAGCCTCGTTCCACCGATCCATCGCTGGTAGTGGGAGAGATGGGAAAAGCGAAAAACGAAAAACGAAAAACGAAAAACGGACCCTCTTCCCTCTTCCCTCTTCGTTCTTCCCTCTTCGTTCTTCCCTCTTCCCTCTTCCCTCTTCCCTCTTCCCACACCCCAATCCCCAACCCCTGACCCCTGAATCTCTAAAACCTATGAAACCCTGGTTTACAAAAAACGCGATCGCAGCCGAATCGCAGGAGTTATTTTGGCTGGCGCTGCCGCTGGCAGGGGCGCAACTGTCGCAGTCGGCGACGGGCTTTGTCGATACGGTGATGATGGGGCGGCTGGGCGGCGAGTCGCTGGCGGCGGGCGGGCTGTGTGCGACCTACTTTGTGGCGCTGCTGCTGCTAGGTGGGGCGATCGTGGCGGCGGTCAGCCCGCTGGCAGCAGAAGCCTACGGTGCGAATCATCCGCAGCGCGTCGGCGCGGTAAATCGGCAGGGCCTCTGGCTAGCGCTGCTGCTGAGTATTCCCATGACGGTGCTGATCTGGCATGGCGATGCGGTGCTGAGCCGCACGGGGCAATCGGCGGCAATGCTGGATCTGGGGCGGCCCTATTTGCGGGCGATCGCCCTCGGCTATTTCCCCGGTGTGGGCTTTGCCGCGCTCAAAAGCACCGTGTCGGCTTTGTCGCGTCCCCGTCCTATCATCTTGATCATGCTGGGCGGAATGCTGATCAACATGACGCTGAACTATACCCTGACGCTGGGCAAGTTTGGGCTACCACAGATGGGGCTGGCGGGCATCGGGCTAGCCAGCGCGATTTCGTTGTGGAGCATGTTTGGGGCGATCGCCCTCTACATCCTGCGGCAAGCGTCGCTACGTCCCTACGGTCTGCTCAGTCATCTCCATCGGTTTGATGCCAAACTGTTTCAAGAACTGGTGCAAATTGGCTTGCCGATTGGCATCCTGGCCGCAATCGAGGTGGGCCTGTTCACCGTCACCACATTTCTGATTGGGCAACTGGGAACCGTGCCGCTGGCGGCCCATCAGATAGCGCTGCAAACGGCCGCCGTCACCTTCACCATTCCGCTGGGCATTTCCTTTGCGACAACTGTCCTCGTCGGTCAACGTCTGGGGCAGCGCCAGTTTCCCTTGGCCAAGCTGGCAGGATACCTGGGCATCGGCATGGGCAGCCTGTTTATGGCCGTGATGGCGCTCATCTTCTGGCTTATGCCAGAAACCATTGTGTCGCTTTACATCGACGTGCGCGACCCAGCCAACAGAGAGGTCGTAGAACTCGCCAAAAAACTGCTCTGGGTGGCGGCAATGTTCCAACTGGTAGACGGCATCCAGGTCACAGCGACGGGCGCATTGCGGGGACTGAAGGATACACAAATTCCCATGCTCATTGGGCTGCTGGCCTACTGGGGCGTGGGGCTGACCAGCGGCTACTGGCTGGGTTTTCAGGCGGGGCTGGGGGCAGTGGGTCTGTGGTGGGGGCTGGCGCTGGGGCTGACCGTCGCGGCGATTATCCTGCCCTGGCGGTTTAGCCGTGCCAATCCCCTCAAGCTAGAAGAGGGTCTGATTCGCTCAGGGTC
This sequence comes from Cyanobacteriota bacterium, assembly GCA_046719575.1. Taxonomy (GTDB): domain Bacteria; phylum Cyanobacteriota; class Cyanobacteriia; order Elainellales; family Elainellaceae; genus Thermoleptolyngbya. The sequence goes on along the minus strand of JBDNCP010000034.1, from coordinate 21,355 downwards.
CTGAGGCGGGATGGCTAATTACGGCTCCACACGCACAGGCGTTCCCACTTCCACCAGGGCATAGAGCGCTAGCACGTCTTCGTTTCGCAGGCGGACGCAGCCATTTGACGCGGCCTGACCAATGGAGGAAACGGTCGGCGTGCCGTGGAAGCCGATGACCCCGTTGGGCAACTCGGCAAAGCCGATCCACCGAACCCCCAAGGCGCTGTCGGCTCCGGGCTGGCGAATTTCCCCCGTCCAGGGATTTTGCCAGGCGGGATCTTCGATCATTTCAAACACGGTGAATTCACCCGTTGGTGTGGGCGTGCTGGGCTTGCCAACGGCAACCGGAAAACTGCCCAACATGGTGTCGTATTGGTAGGCAAAGACGCGCCGCTGGCTAATGCTAAGGACGAGATGGGTGGCTTTGGTGCGGGGTTCCGGCGTGAACGGTTCAATGTCCCACAGCGGCGGCACATCCGGCAGCGTGGTGTTGTAGTAAATCGGCAGCAGAGCCGTGGGCATCGTCTGGCTATGGGTCGGGGCACTGGTGGAAACGGGATAGGCCTCGGTGATTGTCTGGCTGATTGCCGGAGCGGGGAAAAGGGCGATCGCCCCCAGCGCCAGCCCACTTGCCAATCTCTGGTAAACCTGCGATTCATGCCAACGCAGGCTGTTTTCTTCGGAGTACAAGTCTATTTGATTCCAAGTCATGACACGCTCCTCATTCCACACGCTCACACGATCCTGCCCAGGGATTTGTCGAAGATATTCGCTGTTGCTGCGCGGCTGCACACCGTATTTCTGCACAGGATTTCTGTACCTGATTATGGTCAAGAGTCAGCGATGCTGCCAAGAGCAGCGATTCAGCGGCTTGGCTTAAAGATAGCCCAATGTCAAAACCCGATGTCAAACAAATCAAACAGATTAATCAAACAGATCAAACAAATCAAACGAGAATGCAACAAAGCTGTAAGCCTTCAGGTCAAACCGAGGCACGGCCTGTATAATTTCAGGACTCGTCAACTTAAGACGGGTGAGTAGAACATTGCAGGGGCGATCGCCCAGAGTTTGCACTGGTTTTTCGCACTGGTTTTTCGCACTGGTTTTTCGCACTGGTTTTTTGATTTTTTAACTGGTTTTGAGCAGACATGAATCACGATCCCTTTATCGTTAAACCCGGTTCCAAAGTTTCTCTGAAAAAAGACTATGACCCCAGCTATACCGGAGACTATACCGACAAAGCAGCAGCCCAGGAAAAGCTGAAAAAAGGGGTCGAGCGGCTGGCAAAATATCAGGATGTCCTCTATGCCCAGAATATTTACGCCCTGCTGCTGATCTTTCAGGCGATGGATGCGGCGGGCAAAGACAGCACTATTAAACACGTCATGTCGGGTGTCAATCCTCAGGGTTGCCAGGTCTACAGCTTCAAAGCGCCATCGGATGAGGAGCTAGATCACGACTATTTGTGGCGATCGTTTAAGGCGCTGCCAGAGCGGGGGCGCATTGGCATTTTCAACCGATCGCACTATGAGGAAGTGCTGGTGGTGCGGGTGCATCCCGAAATTTTGCAAAAGCAGCAATTGCCCAAATCTGCGCTGACGAAAAATATCTGGAAACAGCGATTTGAGGAAATCAATAACTTCGAGAAATATTTGGTGAATAACGGCATCATCGTCCTCAAGTTTTTCCTGAATGTGTCCAAGGAAGAGCAGAAAAAACGATTTCTAGAACGCATTGAGCGACCAGAAAAAAACTGGAAATTTTCTGCCGCCGATGTGAAGGAGCGGGGCCATTGGAACGACTACATGCGAGCCTACGAGGATATGTTCTCCCACACCAGCACCGAATACGCGCCCTGGTACATTATTCCTGCGGATCACAAGTGGTTTACGCGGCTGGCGGTGGCGGAGATTATTGGCGATCGCCTTTCGCAACTCGACCTGCACTACCCCATCCCCACAGACGTTCACATGAAAGATCTGCTAGAAGCTAAAAAGATTCTCGACGCAGAAGAGTAACCCACCCCATGCCCACGCTCCTTTTAGTAGACGGCCACTCCCTGGCCTTCCGCGCTTACTACGCTCACGCCAAAAACCGCGATGGCGGGCTGCGAACCAAAACGGGCATTCCCACCAGCGTTTCCTTCGGGTTTATGAAGGCGCTGCTGGACACAATGGAGCAGGAAAAGCCCGACTATGTGGCGATCGCCTTTGACCCCGGCGAGCCGACCTATCGCCACGAAGCCGACCAAACCTACAAAGAAGGGCGACCCGACGCGCCCGAAGATTTCCTGCCCGATTTATCCAACTTGCAGGAACTCTTGCAGGCGCTAAAACTGCCCGTGATTGCGGTTCCGGGCTACGAAGCCGACGACGTGATCGGCACGCTCAGCCGCAAGGCGGTGGCGGAGGGCTTTCGGGTGAAGGTGCTGACGGGCGATCGCGACCTGTTTCAACTCATCGACGACGAGCGGCTCACCGTCCTTTACCTCAGCACCACCTTTGGCAAGGGCACGCCGCCGCCCCGCGAGTTTGGCCCGCAACAAGTAAAGGACAAAATGGGCATCACACCGCAGCAGGTGGTCGATTATAAAGCCCTCTGCGGCGACTCCTCCGACAACATTCCCGGTGTCAAAGGCATCGGCGACAAAACCGCCGTCTCCCTGCTGGCCGACTTTGGCTCCCTCGCAGAAATCTACAGTCACCTCGACGACCCCCGCATCAAAAGCGCCGTCCGCAAAAAGCTCGAAGACGGACGCGATGCGGCTCTACATTCGCAATACTTGGCCCAAATTCACCTGGATGTGCCCCTTGCCCTCCGCCCCGAAGACTGCAAGCTCCAGGAATTCGACGATACCGCTGTCGTTCCCCTTCTAGAAAAGCTCGAATTCCGCTCCTTCCTCAACCGCCTGCAAAAACTCCACAGCCAGTTTGCCGGAGACAGCGTGACAGCGCCAGAGAGCAATGCACACGCCACCCCATCCCCCCACGCCCCCACTCCCCCCTCTCTCTCCGAAGACGACGACCTCTGGTTCTTTAGCGCCGAAGATACCGCCACCTTCCAGGGCTACGCCACCCCGCCCATCCAGCCGCAAATCATCGACACGTCCGAAAAACTCAGCGCCCTCGTCAAAACACTGCAAGCCTGCAAGAACCCCGCCGCCCCCGTCGCCTGGGACACCGAAACCACCGCCCTGGAGCCGCGCGATGCCACGCTGGTCGGGCTGGGCTGCTGCTGGGGGGCGGGCGATACGGACGTAGCCTACATTCCCACCGGACATACGCAGGGAAACAACCTAGATCGGGATCTGGTGCTGGAGGCATTGCGCCCAATTTTAGAAAGCGCCGACTACCCCAAAGCCCTGCAAAATGCCAAATTCGATCGGCTGATCCTGCGCTGCCAGGGCATTCGCCTGGCGGGGGTCGTATTCGACACGATGTTGGCTAGCTACGTGCTAAATCCAGAGGGCAGCCACAACCTGACGGATCTGGGGCGCAAATATCTGAACCTAAATGCCCAAAGCTATGATGACCTGGTGCCTAAGGGCAAAACCATTGCAGATGTCTCTATTCCAAAAGTCGCTAACTACTGCGGCACGGATGTCTACTCGGTCTTTCACCTGGTACCCAAGTTGCGGGCAGAACTGGCGCAGATTCCTCGGCAAATAGAATTACTGGAAACCGTAGAACAGCCGCTCGAACCCGTGCTGGCAGAGATGGAATACACAGGCGTTCGCATCGACCAAGACTATCTCAAGGCCTTTTCCAAAAGCCTGGAGCAAGACCTGAAGCGCATCGAGGAGCAGGCTTATGAAGCCGCAGGGCAGACCTTTAACCTGGGGTCGCCCAAGCAACTCAGCGTGCTGCTGTTTGAAACGCTGGGGCTGGACAAGCGCAAGTCCAAAAAACGGGCAACGGGCTATTCCACCGATGCCTCTACGCTGGAAAAGCTCCAGGGCGACCATCCGGTGGTGGACTTGATTCAGGAGCATCGCACCCTGTCAAAGCTGAAATCGACCTACGTGGACGCGCTGCCCAGCTTGGTGCGCCCCGACACGCAGCGGGTGCATACCGACTTTAACCAGACGGTGACTGCGACGGGGCGGCTGTCGTCGTCGAACCCGAACTTGCAGAATATTCCGATTCGCACCGAGTTTAGCCGCCAGATCCGCAAGGCATTTATTCCTGCTGAGGGTTGGCTGCTGGTGGCGGCCGACTATTCGCAGATCGAACTCCGCATCCTGGCACACTTGAGCGAAGAACCAATCCTGATCGAAACCTATCAGAACAATGAGGACGTTCACGCGCTGACGGCGCGGCTGCTGTTTGAAAAGGACGAGATTACGCCAGACGAGCGGCGCATGGCGAAGACGATTAACTTTGGCGTGATCTATGGCATGGGGGCGCAGCGATTTGCGCGAGAGTCGGGCTTTAGTAATGCTCAGGCCAAGACCTTTATCGATCGCTTTTATGAACGCTATTCCCGCGTGTTCCGCTATCTGCAACAAATGCAGCAAGAGGCGATCGCCCAGGGCTATGTGGAAACCATCCTCGGTCGCCGCCGCTATTTCAACTTTGGCAGCGAAAGCCTAAAAGCACTGCGCGGACAAAATCCCAGCGACATCGACGTGAACAAAATCCGCCTGCGCGACCAATACGACGCACAACTCCTCCGCGCCGCCGCCAACGCGCCAATCCAGGGGTCCAGCGCCGACATCATCAAACTGGCCATGATTCGCCTGCACGAATTGCTAGCAAACCGCAAAGCCAACCTGCTCCTGCAAGTTCACGACGAACTCGTGTTTGAGGTGCATCCCGACGAGTGGGAGGACTTGCAGCCGCAAATCCGTGCAGTGATGGAGTCCGCCGTTGACCTGAAAGTGCCGCTAAAGGTGGAAATGCACGCCGGACAAAACTGGATGGATGCCAAGTAAGTTTGCGGCAGGCTTCAAGATTTTTCGAGATGTTTTAATTCACCCACAACCTCTGCAACTCGAAGAGATTGCACCGATAGGCACTATAACCGATGGGCACTATAACCGATGGGCACGACACCAATGGGCGACGGCTGGAAACACTGGCAACGGGGATATCGGGCCGCTCTGGCAGGGGCGATCGCCCTTCTAGGACTAGCCTTACCGGCCCCAGCCAACCCCGCCAGAGCGTTGCGACCCGTCGAACTGCGCGGCGTTTGGCTCACCAACATCGACAGCGACGTGCTGTTTTCTAGCCGCAATCTTGTTGTGGGGTTGCGTCGCCTGTCTCGCCTGCATTTCAACACGATCTATCCCACCGTCTGGAACGGCGGCTACACGCTCTATCCCAGCCCCACCGCCCAGACCACCTTCGGCATTTCCCTCGATCCCTATCCTGGCTTGCAGGGGCGCGACATGCTGGGCGAGGTCGTCGTCGAGGGGCGACGCTTGGGCATGGCGGTGATTCCCTGGTTTGAGTTTGGGCTAATGGCCCCGGCAGGTTCCGAACTGGCCGCGCAGCATCCCGACTGGCTCACCCAGCGGCAAGACGGCACCCAAGTCTGGATGCAGGGCAACGAACCCCGCGTCTGGCTGAATGCTGCCCATCCCGGCGTGCAGGACTTTATGGTGAGCCTGCTGTCGGAAGTGGTGGAGCGCTATCGCGTAGACGGCATCCAGCTAGACGACCACTTTGGGATGCCCGTGGAAATGGGCTATGACCCCTACACCGTGGCACTCTATCGAGCCGAACACAACGGCGCAGACCCGCCCACCGACCCAGAAGACCCCGCCTGGGTGCGCTGGCGAGCCAACCACATCACCCGCCTGTTTCGCCGCATTGTGGCCGAAGTGAAGGCGCGAAACCCCGATGCCATCATTTCCCTGTCGCCCAATCCGCGTGAGTTTGCCTACGAGCGCTATTTGCAAGACTGGGGAACCTGGGAACGGCGCGGCCTGATTGATGAGCTAATTGTGCAGGTCTATCGCAATGATATGGCGCGCTTCGAGATGGAGCTAGACCGACCCGATGTGCAGGTGGCGCGGGAGTATCTGCCCGTCAGCATCGGCATCCTGGCCGGGCTAAAGGGGCGCATCACGCCGATTCGCCTGATCCAGCGGCAGGTCAGGGAAACGCGCGATCGCCACTATGCGGGAGTGGCTTTTTTCTTTTACGAAACCCTGGGCGATCGCGACCAGGAATTTCAGCGCCTCTTCCCCTTTCCTGCCAGTCGCCCCGTACCGCCAGATTTGGGGTTTTGAGCATCATCTGGGGGAGCGTCTACCCCAAAAACCCCGCGCCAAATTTCCAACCTCGAACCCCAAACCCCTAAACTGAGGAGAGTATAAGAGAACATGACTGGGAGCAGACCCGATGCTGTCGAAGGGCTTTGAAATTGAGATGTACACGGGCACGCCCCAAGGCGACATCGTGGGGTTCTCTGACAAAATTGTGGCGGCGCTAGACGGCTTTGTGCGAGAGCCAGACACCCGCAATGTGGAATACACGACACCGCCACTGCATCGCTACGAGCGGCTGCTGTGTGAGCTGGTGCGTCCCCGGCTGCGGCTGCGGTCGTTTCTCAAGCGGCTGGGCAACTACACGCTGATTCCTGGCAGTACCCTATCCCTGGGCGGCAGCGACCACTTTCACCGATCTGATCCGGGAAACCCGTATCACAGCTTTATCGAGCGCACGTATGGCACGACGGTTGTGACAGCGAGTGTGCATATCAACGTGGGCATTGCCGACCCGGAGGTGCTGATGCGGGCCTGTCGCCTGATTCGCGCTGAGGCTCCGCTGTTTCTGGCGCTGAGCGCGGCATCGCCGTTTCTAGACGGGCAGCCCACGGGCAACCACTCCAGCCGCTGGCGCGTGTTTCCCAAAACGCCCCGCGACGTGCCCCTGTTTGACAGCCACGCCCACTACATCCGCTGGACCGATGAACAGCTTAAGCTGGGCACCATGCAAAACGTGCGCCACCTGTGGAGTTCGGTGCGGCCGAATGGCGATCGCCGCCCCTATTGCCTCAACCGATTGGAACTCCGAATCTGTGATTTGGTGAGCGATCCGGTGGCGCTGCTGGCGATCTGCGCCCTGCTAGAAGCCCGCATTCTGCAAGTGATGGCCAATCCTGACCTCGACCCGCTGGTGCAAAGCGAACTGCCCAGCGCCACGCGAGCCGCCGATCTGGTAGAACTAACCGATGCCAACGAAGACGCTGCCGCCCAGCACAGTCTGGACGCAGAACTGCGGCACTGGCGAGATGGGCGAGTGCTGCGGGCGCGGGACTGGGTGAGCCTGCTGCTCGAAGAAACTCTGTCCACAGCTAAGCAACACGGCTTTGGCTGCTTCCTCCAGCCGATTCACAAAATTTTGCGGGAGGGCAACGAAGCCCAGCGCTGGCTGCGGCTGGTCGATCAGGGCTGGGATGCCCGTCAGGTGATGATGCAGGCGATCCGCGACACAGAAGCCGTGGAGATGGCGCTAGCCGAGGATCTGTGTGAACCGGGCGTGGATCTTGGCGTGCCAGACGATGAGCCGTGTTTAGCGCTGGTTCCTTAACCAAAGGTTCAATAACCAAAGTTCAATCAGCGCTAATCCAAATTGCGCCCGGTCAGCTCCACGAAGATATCCTCTAGATTTGACGGGCGCACCATCATCCCGGCCTTGTGGGGTTGTGCCTCAAAGAATGCTTGGGCCTCGTCCATTGTGGGAAAGAACTTATAATCCCAGCGATCGCCCTCCTGCTTCATTACTAGCCCCTCTCCATGCTGGCGGCGCAGTTCTTCCAGCGTCCCCAGAGCAATTAGCTTGCCGCTGTCCATAATGCCAATGTGGTTCGGCACCGCGTAGCTGCCAAAGCTCGACCCACAGAGGTATTCCACCTCTTCCATATAGTGCGTCGTCAGCAAAATCGTCATGCCCTGCTGATTTAGCCCCTTGATGATTTCCCAAAGGCGGCGGCGGGTTTGTGGGTCGAGTCCGACGGTCGGCTCATCCAAAAACAAAATGCGCGGCTCATGTAGCAGGGCGCGGGCAATTTGCAGTCGGCGCTTCATGCCGCCAGACAGCGTTTTCACTAAATCATTGCGGCGATCGCCCAGTTCCACATACTCCAGCCAGCGGTCGATCTCGCGCTGGCGACGGGGATTGGGAATATGGTGCATCCGCCCGTGAAATTCCATATTTTCCCACACAGTCAGATCCACGTCCACGCTCATCTGTTGCAGCACCACGCCGATCTGCTGCTTCACTAGCACGGGCTGCCGGGCCACGTCATAGCCTGCCACTTCGATGCGCCCGCTGGTAATCTGCGTCAGCGTGGTCAACATGCGAATCGTGGTAGACTTGCCTGCGCCGTTTGGCCCTAGCAGCCCAAAAATTTCCCCTGGCTGAATGGTGAAAGATAGGTCGTTGACCACGGGCGTTTTGCCATAGACCTTGGTAACGTTTTGAAGGGCGATCGCCGCTGCCATAGGTTGGAACTCTGAGTTGGAATTAGGATTCAGGCGGGAAACACGATGCACGTCAGCATTTCTTTACATAAGGTAACATTACTAGCCACCTCAAATCCTGGCTATGAAGTCCTGACAATTTGGCAGAATTCTCTGCTTGGGGGGTTGACGGCGTTTTGCAAACTTCGTTACAGTTGGCAGTAAGTTGAAATCAGCTTGATTTTCAGATCGGTCAGCTTCTTTAAGACACCGAGTTCCAACGCCGAGTTTTTATGTCACCGCAGTCTCGCTACTTTTATTTTTGGTTTAGCAAGGTTCACCTAAGGTGAGTCCAGCTTGACCTGGCATCTTGGGTGAACCGCAGAGCGCAACCTCTGCGGTTTTTACGTTTTAAGCCACACTCCAACTATTTTCGCTTTCAGAGCCAACTCAGCCCATGACCCACGCATCCCGCTACTTTTACTTTTACTTTTTTTGGACCAGGGAACACCCCGGGTAGGTTGGTCATGCGCGATTGTGCAACCCGGGGCCTCCAAAGGTTCCGGGTTTTTTGTTTGAGATTTTAGATTTTGGCTTACTTCTGTTCACAGTCTAGTCCTCGTTCAATCTTTTACCTTTACCAGGAGATTCTTCCCATGCAGAAAGCAAAACTGACCCTCAAGACCGAACCCAGCCATGCCAGCGTGATCCAGATTTCCAATCAGGTTTCGGCGGGTGGGTCAGAACTGCTGATTATCGGCGGGCCCTGCTCCGTCGAAAGCCGTGCCCAGATGGATGCGGTCGCCAGTCGCCTTTCGGTGGCGGGCGTGCAGGCGCTACGGGGTGGGGTCTACAAGCCACGCACGTCGCCCTACGATTTCCAGGGCATGGGACGCGAAGGGCTAGAAATTTTGGCGGCAGTGCGCGATCGCACGGGGATGCCCGTCGTTACTGAAGTGATGGCCGTTTCGCAAATCGAAGAAATCGCCGCCTATGCCGATGTGCTGCAAGTGGGCAGCCGCAACATGCAAAACTTCGACCTGCTGAAGGCGCTGGGTCAGGTAGACAAGCCAATCCTGCTGAAGCGGGGTCTAGCCGCCACGATTGAAGAATTCGTAATGGCGGCAGAATACATCCTGGCCCACGGCAATGAAAAGGTGATGCTGTGCGAACGCGGCATCCGCAGCTTCGACCCCTACACGCGCAACGTGCTGGATCTAGGCGCAGTGGTGGCGCTCAAGCAGATTACGCACCTGCCCGTGATCGTAGACCCTAGCCACGCCGCCGGAAAGCGGGAACTCGTACCGAATCTGGCCTTGGCGGCGATCGCCGCCGGAGCCGATGGGCTGATCATTGAATGCCACCCTGACCCCGAACAATCGGTGTCCGATGCGCGTCAGGCCCTTTCGCTAGACGACATGGTCGCGATTGTAGACAAGGTGAGGGCGATCGCCCCCGTCGTCGGCCGCACCCTGCCCCCCGCCCAGGAACCGCTGCCGCAGGTCGCAGTTGCCTAGCGCTGTGTCGGAGTGAGGGAAGAGAGAAGAATGAAGAACGAAGAAGGAAGAAGGAAGAACGAAAAACGGAACCTCTTTAGTTCTTCGTTTTTCGTTCTTCGTTTTTTCCATTCCGCCCTCAATCTCCCACCACCGTCACTTCCACCAGCGTATTGTCACTCGGACGCTCAATCCCGCTATCTAGGGCTGGGCGAAACTGCAAACCTGTCTGCGCCAGACATTGCACCAAGTCGGTGTAGGCGTAATTCGTCGGCGCAGGTTGCTGCACTTCGGCGCGAGACACCCGCCCGTCTGCTTCCACCGTCAGCCGCAACGTCACGGGTGCGCCAAAGCCCGCCACGCTGTCGGGAAATAGCGGGCAAGAGTTTGGCTGAGTCGGGTCGGCGATGACGCTGATGCTGCTGGTCAGCAGTTCGGCATTTTCTTTGGGAATGTCAGCCGTTTCCTGCGGCGACAAGTGGCGCACGTTGACTACGCTCAGGGTCAGGTTTGTGGGCGTGGGCTGGCGACCGACGACCACTTCGCCCAAGTCGTCTCCCGCACCGGAATCTGGGCCGCTGGCTGGCGTGTCGATGCCCGGTGCGCCGCGGCCGGGGACAGGGTTCGTGGCCGCATCCCCAGGGTTATCAGCGGGGTTGCCGCTCCCGGTCGAGTCTGTGCCAGGTGGGGGGAAAGGCGACCCAGTTGACTCGCCAGACCCCGGGTCATCCTGTCCCGTGTCGGGGACGCTGGGAAAAGGCACGGGGATGGGCAAGGGCGATCGCCCCAATAAAGGCGGTGGCTCTGGCGGAACAAAGGGAGAAGGCTGCACCGGGACGGGTGACGGCGGCAGGGGCGGTGGGGACGGGGTGGGAGTAGGCGCTGGTGGCGACGCGATTGGACTAGGTGGCGGCGGTGTTTCGACTGGCGCAGGTGCAAACACCGCAGGCGGAATGGCAGCAGGCTCAGGAACTGGCGGCGGAGCAACGGGAACAGGCACAGACGGCGAAACCGAGGCAGGCGGCGACGTTGGGGCTTCTGTCTCGGCGGGTTGGGTGGGTACAGTTGCCGGGTCAAGCGCGGTGTCTGGGGCGATCGCCCCTACGTCTACCAGCTCAATCGGTGTTGCCGCGCCCGCACCACTGGCTCGCTCAGCGGCAGTCTTCAGCGAGGGCAACACCGCCAGCAGCAAGAGTACATGCAGCACTACTGACCCCGACCATACCCGCGACCACAGCCCAGCCGGATCTCGATGCCGCCGCTGCGCTGGAACTGGAAACGGAGAAAAATCGCTGGCGGGGGAATGCGTCATAGAGAATGCAGGGAGCGTGCATCAGAACATCTGGCCAGAAAAAAGCAGGAGAGGAATTGCGGGAGGGCGATCGCACAAATCGCACGATACGTCAATCGAATCCTTAAACCCGCCCATCGTCGCAAACTGGAGCTTCAGGACGAAAAATGGAGCAGCGATATCCCACCCGATCATAACGAGTTGTAACGAAGTAGACGGCGTATCGTCACATGCAGACCCACCTGGATGTGCCTCATCTGGCTGGTATGCTGCGAAATGAGATGAGGTCAGAGCTTGGCTGGCACTCGCTAATTCCAAAAAAATCTTAAAAAATAGTTAAGAACCTTTAGAAATATAAATGTAGATTATCGAGAGGCCAAGAAGTTTCAACTTTTAGCTTATTGAATCGGTTTCATTCCCTGATATATTTTGTCTTGAACCCGTGATCAGGGCAGTTTGCAGGTCGCTCAACGTCAAGTCTGTTCTACCCTTTGCCCTGAACATAAAGACTTTGTTAATGCCAGTCCGCTGCGTCTGAGATCATGCGCTGAGAGCGCAGCTAGCGGTATGTCACCTGTGTGGGGTTTCACACAGGTGGGGTTTCACAAGCTCTGAAAACAGTGATTCACAGGAAGGGAAACGATGTCTTATTCGCAAACCAAGACCCAGGCAAAATCTGGGTATCAGGCTGGGGTTAAGGATTACCGCCTGACATATTACACCCCCGACTACACGCCCAAAGACACAGACATTCTAGCCGCCTTCCGGGTCACCCCTCAGCCCGGTGTGCCGCCCGAAGAAGCGGGCGCAGCCGTGGCTGCTGAGTCTTCTACGGGTACCTGGACCACCGTGTGGACTGACCTGCTGACCGACCTCGACCGCTATAAGGGTCGCTGCTACGATATCGAACCTGTTCGCGGCGAAGACAACCAGTATATTTGCTACATTGCCTATCCCCTGGATTTGTTTGAAGAAGGCTCTGTAACCAACATGCTCACTTCCATCGTGGGCAACGTGTTTGGTTTTAAGGCCCTAAAGGCTCTGCGCCTAGAAGATTTGCGGATTCCAGTCGCCTACCTCAAGACATTCCAGGGGCCGCCCCACGGCATTCAGGTCGAGCGCGACAAAATCAACAAGTACGGTCGTCCTCTACTGGGATGCACTATCAAGCCCAAACTCGGTCTGTCGGCTAAGAACTACGGTCGTGCTGTGTATGAATGTCTGCGCGGCGGTCTAGACTTCACCAAAGACGACGAAAACATCAACTCCCAACCCTTCCAGCGCTGGCGCGATCGCTTTACCTTTGTTGCCGAAGCCATCCACAAAGCTCAAGCGGAGACTGGCGAAATCAAGGGTCATTACCTCAACGTGACTGCCGCCACCTGCGAAGAAATGCTGAAGCGGGCTGAGTACGCCAAAGAACTCAATATGCCCATCATCATGCATGACTTCTTGACCGCAGGTTTCACTGCCAACACTACCCTAGCCAAGTGGTGCCGAGACAACGGCATTCTGCTGCACATTCACCGCGCTATGCACGCCGTGATTGACCGCCAAAAGAACCACGGGATTCACTTCCGCGTGCTGGCAAAGTGCCTGCGGATGTCTGGTGGTGACCACATCCACACTGGAACCGTGGTGGGCAAACTGGAGGGCGACAAAGCCGTAACGCTCGGCTTCGTTGATCTACTCCGCGAAAACTATATTGAGCGTGACCCCTCCAAGGGCATCTACTTTACCCAAGATTGGGCCTCTATGCCGGGTGTGATGGCGGTTGCTTCTGGCGGGATTCACGTCTGGCACATGCCCGCCCTGGTAGAAATCTTCGGTGACGACGCAGTGCTTCAGTTTGGTGGCGGTACGCTGGGTCACCCCTGGGGCAACGCACCGGGCGCAACCGCAAACCGCGTCGCGCTGGAAGCCTGCCTGCAAGCCCGGAATGAAGGTCGTGACTTGATGCGTGAAGGGGGCGATATCATCCGCGAAGCTTGCCGCTGGTCGCCTGAACTTGCGACCGCTTGCGAACTGTGGAAGGAAATCAAGTTCGAGTTTGAGGCGGTAGATACCGTCTGATAAGAGAGGCTGACGGATGAGAAATAGGGAATGAGTTGATGCTTAGTTTACGCTCTCAACTATTAATTGAGGGTAGAAGTATTAACACTGATTCTCTGTTTCTCAGAGTTCAACCTTTCACCCCCTTGGGGTCAACTGCATGGATCTCAGACAGATTGCAAAGGAAACGAGCAAAACGCTGATCAGCTATCTGACGTTTCAGGCAATGCGGACGGTGATGGCCCAGCTTAGCGAAACTGACCCACCCCGCGCCCTCCGGCTGCATGAGTTCTCTTGCCGCGAACGAATCGAAAATAGCGAGCTTTATATCCGGGCTTTGTTCAAAGAGGATCAAGCGCTTGCCTTTCGGATTTTGACCGTGCGAGAACACATTGCTGAGGAAATTGCCGAGTTTCTGCCAGAGATGCTCCGCACGGGTATTCAGCAGGCAAACACGGAGCGACGCTGCGAGCAGCTTGAGCGGATGACGCAGCTTGACCCCAGTGCTAACGGTACACATCCAGAACAGGATTCAACGTCTGAAGAATAGAGAAGAATAGAGGAACCCATGAAGACATTACCTAAAGAGCGCCGGTATGAAACCTTTTCCTACCTGCCTCCGCTGACCGACGCGCAAATTGCTCGCCAGATTCAGTACACCCTCGACCAAGGCTATTTTCCCTGCATCGAGTTTAATGAAGATTCTGCGGCCGAAATCCACTACTGGACGATGTGGAAGCTGCCGCTGTTCAATGCAACTTCTCCTCAAGAAGTGCTAAATGAGGTGCAGCAGTGCCGCTCGGAGTTCCCCAACTCTTTTATCCGCGTGGTGGCGTTTGACAACATCAAGCAGTGTCAGGTGATGAGCTTCATCGTTCACAAGCCTGGCAACAACAACAACTACGGCGGTGGCTATCGCTATTAATCGCTGGCTTGCTGAATCGCTGAGTTTCTGATTTTCTTTGCAGGCGTTGCACAGATCAATGTGCAGCGCCTTTTTTGGCTGGCTCAAAAATAGACTTCTTGCGTGAATCGTGGCGCGGCGGTACCGCGCCACGATTCACGCCCTCAAAACAGCATTCATGCAAGAGTTTTAATGTGTCATATCAATTCTAAGAATTTGCTGACATCCCACATTCCGCACGTTCAACTGGCACAGCGAGAATTAACCTGAGGCCTCAACAGAGGAGATAGTATTTCTGACAGGGTGTTCCAAAAAATTGCAGAAAAATTGCAGGATATAACGACGCTCATCAACCCAAGCTTTGATAGGTTGGATGAGCGAGGGGCAGTGACGGCGCATCGCTGCCGGGTGCTGATGCAGCGGCGCGATCGCATTTGGAGCTAACCAATTTCCCCGGGTGGGCGGACGCGGCTATCCACTGGGGTTAATTAATTAACCGGATTTGATATCACGTCGCGTAGCCAATCACCCGATAGACCTCCACAAGCTGCTGCTTGCCGCTGAGCGCCAGGGGCCCCCAGGGTTCTACCTGAAACTTGCCTTTGACGTGCATCAGGGTTTCCTCGGCAATCAGCACACGGCAGAGATCAACCTGGCGATCCTTGAGGCAGCTTTCTAGGCGGGAGGCCGTGTTCACGCTATCGCCGATTACGCCGTACTCCATCCGTTCTTTTCCACCAAGGCTGCCCACTACTACTGGCCCAGTAAAAATGCCCACTCGCATTTGAATCGACGGCAGGCCGCGCTGCTGCCAGATTTGGTTTAACTGCTCCAGCCGTTTGCCCATTGCCAGGGCGCAGGCGATCGCCTGATAAGCATCCTCATCGACCTCGCGCTCCTCCAAGCGGGGCATGGGCACACCAAAAATCGCCAGCAGGCCATCGCCCGTAAATTTGTTGATAATCCCGTGGTGCTGCTGAATTTCGTGGGTCATGGCTTCCAGGTATTCATTCAGCCATTCCAGCAGGGACTCTGGCGGCATTTGCTCAGAAATAGTGCTGAACCCTTTGATATCGGTAAACAGCATTGTGGCGACCAGCCGCTGACCCGGCAGCTTGCCCGACTCCAGCAGGCGATCGCGGGCATTCCACAGCGCATCGGCAATTTCGGGGGAGGTGTTTTGCCCCAGGAGCGTCATCACCATCTGCTGCTGGCGGTGCGACTGCTGCGCCCGGTAGGCGACGACTGTCCCCAGCGCCATGATCGAGGCGATCGCCGGAGCCACCGTCGGCACCCAGCCCTGCTGCAAAAATAGCCCAAAGCCAGCGGCCGCAATCAGCCCCAGTAGCCCCACACTACTCAGACCCAGCGCAATCGGATGGCGCACTGCCCAGGCCACCGCCCCGCCAACCGCTGCCCAGCCCCAGATCCACAGCCACTCTTGCCACTCTGCCCAAAACCAGAAGGGCGATCGCGCTCCTGTTGCAGCATCGAGAAACTGGCTCACCATCTGGGCGTGAACCATCACCCCTGGCATTTGGTGGCTCACTTGCTCACCTGCGCTGAAGGGCGTGTAGAATAAATCCTTACCGCTGGGAGCCGTCGTGCCGATCAGCACGATTTTGTCGCGCACCCACTCTGGCGCAACCTCTTGCGCCAGGACTTGAGTCAGGCTGACGCGACGGGCAGGATTCTGTCGGGCGCGATAGTCCAGCAGGGTTTGATAGCCGCTGCTATCGAGCCGCTGATAGGCTCCAGAATTGGCTTGCAGCGGCAAAAAAACCGATGCGCCAAGCTGTAAATCATCCGGGTTCTCTGAACTAGGACGGGGGCGAATGCCGTTGGACTTCAGGTAGACCATTGCCAGCCGCAGCGATAGCGATGTATGGGTTTCAGCGTCGGTGTGGGCATACAGTAGGCTACGGCGAATCACGCCATCGCGGTCAATCACAAAATCATTGAACCCGATGCGCTCGGCGGGCAACCCCGGCGGCGGCGGAATGCGACTCTCGGACGGATCGCTTTGCGAATCGGTGATGGATTCGCCCAGCTTGGTAATCGCAATCAGATTATCAGCTTGAAGTTGAGCCTGGAGTTGGGCATGACCCGGCTCCTGGGGCACATCGCGGTGCAGATCTAGCCCGATGACGCGGGGCTGATGTTGCTGAAGCTGGGCGATCGCTCTTGCCAGCGTTTCATCCGACGGTGTAGCCCGCTGGAGCGCTTGGATATCTGCCTCAGTAATCTCCACCACCAGCAGGCGCGGATCTGGCACATCAAAAGAATCAGGCGCTTCGCGAAGCAATCTGTCCCAGAATCGCAGCCGTACCATCCGGTCATAGGCGCGGAGTTCCAGCGGCTCTAGCGCTCCTACCTGCCGCAGCCCTAGCACCAGCCCGGTCACAGTCAAGCCAGTTAGGGTAGCCACCTTCAGCCCGGCCAGCCTGTTGGAGCAAAAAGTGTTCCAAAGTTTGGTTAAAAAAGAGGGTGAAGCGTTCACGGGTGGTTTAAGAAAAGACTGCTGAAGACGATAAACCGGTCAATGAAACGGTTTGTAATTTGAGAAAACCGCACCCTAACGTCACCGATTTTATTAATCCCCAATGCACTGGGTTTTCACCATTAGGTATCTCCTGGGGCGATCGCCGCTCGTACAAGAATCACCGTGCAATCGCTACTGCGGGCGATCGCTTCGGGAATGTTGCCCGTAAGCGCCTGTTGCAGCAGACTCTCGCGGCTGGCTCCCAGCACGATTACGTCGCAGGGTTCCTGCCACGCCAGCCGCAAGATCGCCCCCGGCACAGAATGTCCCCGAATCGGGCGCGTAGTAATGGAACAGTTGACCCGCTGGCGCAGTTCGTCCATTGCCGCCGCCATCACGGATAGATCCGCCATCGGCTCCTCTACAGGCAAGACCTGACAGAGTTTGATGCTGGGGTCGGGGCTGAGGTGCATCAGTGCTGGCAGCAGCGTCAGGGCGTATTGCGCGTTGGGCCCGCCCGACAGGGGCAGCAGCCAGTGATTAAACCTCGTCTCTTGGCCCAGCTTGACCAGCACCACATCACATGGAGCCTGTCGGATTAGCGTGTCTACCACCGTACCAAAGACGCGCCCCGGTGTGCTGGTGCTGCCCTTCCAGCCCATCAGCACCAGATTAATGTGCCGCTCTTTGATGGTTTCCAGCATCGCCTGTGCCGCATCGTGCGCCACGCGGATCTGCGTATGCACAGGCACCTGCCAATCTTGTCCCAAATGCTCGATTTGCCGCAGCAAGCGCCGCGCTTGGGTCGTGCGGACTGCCGTTTCCGAAGGCGGGTGGGCCCGCGACACCAGGATGACATGCAGCACCTCTAGCTCATAGCTCCGCTCCTGGGCGATCGCCCCCGCTAGTTTCACCAAAATTGGAGCCGTCTGGGGATTGCTGACGGGCAGTAAGAGCCGCCCCCGACCCGTGGCGGGCGATCGCGTCCGGTACACTTCGTAAGACGGTGCAGGCTGCGGCCCCAGTTGCAGCGACTCGCCCGTGAGCTGATCCGACTCGGCGCGAATGATGTCGGCGCGGGTGATAATGCCCACCAGCTTTTGCCCATCGGTGACGGGCAAACGGCTCACCTTAAACCGATTGAGCAGAAACAGCACATGGGTTAGCGAGTCAGACGGACGAACCGTAACGGGTCGCGGAGTCATCAGGTCTGCCAGCGTCGCAGCGGCAGGGTTAGCAGGTCGCCGCTCTGGAGCCGACAGGTCGCTCTGGGTGACGATGCCCACCAGTCGCCCGTTGTCTACGACTGGAAATCCGCGATGGTGCGATCGCGCAAAGGCCTGCTTGGCCTCATCCAGCGACAAACTGCTCGACAGCGTTTCTACCTGCCGCTGCATCACCGCTGCCGCTGTCAGCTTTTGCCAGGGCGCGGGCTGGGTTCCTGGCGACTGGATCTGGATGCCGTTCCACTCCAGCAACCGAGCGTAAAAGGAACTGCCCACCAGCCGCTGCGCCACTAGGTAGGCAATGCCTGAGCCAATCATCAGCGGCAGCACCAGGTTGAAATTGGCCGTAATTTCAAACACAATCACGATTGCCGTCACGGGGCCCCGCGTCACGGCGCTAAAAAATGCGCCCATGCCTGCCAGTGCGTAGGTACTTGCCGGACTCACATGCGGCGTTAGCCCCAGCAGTGATTCTAATCTGCTGCCTGTGATGCCCACCAGCGCCCCCAGCGCCGACCCCAAAATCAGCGACGGGGCAAAAATTCCCCCCGGCGCACCCGATCCATAGGCCACCAGCGTTAGCAAAAACTTTGCGCCAAAGGCGAGCAGCAGCAAGTGCCAGGCGGCGTTGCCGCCGCTGAGCAAATCTTGCAGCCCTGTGTTATCCCGAAAGCTGTCGGGCAGTTGTGCTACAACCAGCCCAGACAGCAACCCCGCCAGCCCAATTCGCCCCGGCAGCCCCAGCGGTAGCCGACGGTTGAGCGTCAGGCTGACAAAAATGCCCCGGCTGAAGAGGGAGCCGAGCAGCCCCGCCAGTAGCCCCAAAATCAGAAACAAGGGCAGATCGTAGAGCGAAAACGTGGCCTCGTAGGTGGTCATGCCTAAATCCAGACTGAGGCTGCGTCCACCCAAGACCCGCGACACAACTGCGCCTACAAAGGAAGCCAGAATCGCCGTGCCCAGCGTAATGCCGGAGAAATCCTGCAAAAACTCTTCCACCACAAACAAAACGCCTGCGATGGGTGCATTGAAACCCGCCGCCAGGCCCGCCGCCGCCCCCGATGCAATCAATTGGCGACGATATTCTGGCGAGGTGGGAATCCACTGGCTGAGCTGGGCGGCCAGCGCTGCGCCAATTTGCACCGTCGGCCCTTGGCGGCCCAGGTTCAGTCCCGCGCCCAGCGTCAGGATGACACTGACCAGCTTGACAAGAGCAACCCGAAGATTGAGGGCGATCGCCACATTCGCCAACACCGCCTTCACCTGGGGAATGCCGCTGCCCGCCGCTTCGGGAGCCAGCCGCTCCACCAGAAACCCCGCTAGCCCGCCGCCCACCAACCCTACCAGCGGCAGCACCAGCCAATCCGTAAACTGATGTGACCACTGCACCCGCCAGCCGCCCAGCCAGCCCACGCTCTGCTTGAGCATGACTGCCGCCAACCCCGAAACCAGACCAATGACGCAGGCTTCCGCAATCGCAAACTGTTTGGAGCCATTGATCCAGCGCATTTGAGGATTGGGGATTAGGGAGGGAGCGGGATGGATTGGAGGCATTTTGTGCGTCGCAGCGGCCTCCAGTTGGCTCGACTGGCGCGACAAAGGGGCATAGGCTGTGGTGCTTTAGGGAGGGTCCTCGTTGTGATTTCTGTGAAAATTAAATCCAGATGATGCGATTCTACTTTCTCGGTCCTAGTGACGGATCATCCCTGTCCTGTGCCGCCGCTGTTTTCCGTCAACCCATCCCCCGACCGTCGATTTAGCCGTCCAATTGCTTCACCAAAAGCTGGTTTGTCAGCTTCGGGTCGGCCCGACCGCCTGTTTGCTTCATGACTTGACCAACAAAGAAACCCAGCATATTTTTCTTGCCACTGCGATATTTTTCCAATTCGGCGGGATGGGCTTCTAGCACCTTGGCGATCGCCGCCTCGATGACTGCCGGGTCAGAGATCTGGATCAGCCCCTTCTTCTCTACCAGTTCCTTGGCAGAGCCACCTTGGGCCAGCAACTCTGGCAAAATGTCTTTGCCAATTTTGGTGCTGATAGTGTTGGATTCGATCAGCCCGATCATTTCCGCCAGGCTTTGGGGCGTGAGGGGCAGGTCGGCGAGGGTTTTCTTTTCAGTGTTCAGATACCCGCTGATGTCACCCATCAGCCAGTTGGCAGCTTGCTTGGCAGGTGCGCCCGCGGCCAGCGTCGCCTCAAAGTATTCTGCCATTGCGCGATCATCTGTCAACACGCGGGCATCGTAGGATGACAGTCCCAGTTCTTCCTCGTAGCGGCGACGCTTAGCGGCGGGCAGTTCTGGCAGTTCACGTTTCCAGGCAGCAAGCTGTTCAGCAGACACTTCGATGGGGCCCAGGTCCGGTTCGGGGAAATAGCGATAGTCGCTGGAGCCTTCTTTGACCCGCATACTGATGGTGCGCTGGCTGCCTTCTTCCCAGAGGCGCGTTTCCTGGACGAGGCGATCGCCCGCCTCCAGCACCGCGATTTGTCGCTCGATTTCGTAGTTGATCGCCCGCTCGATGGCGTTGAAGGAGTTCATGTTTTTAATCTCAACCTTCGTGCCGAATTTTTCGGAGCCGACAGGACGGATAGAAATATTCACGTCGCAGCGCAGCGAACCCTCCTGCATGTTGCCATCCGACACGCCCAGATAGCGCATAATCCGGCGTAGCTCGCGGGCGTATTCCGCCGCCTCTGCCCCAGAGCGCAAATCGGGTTCCGACACGATTTCAATCAGCGGCACGCCCGCCCGGTTATAGTCCACCAGCGAAAAGGTGGACCCAGAGAGGCGATCGCTCCCCCCATGAACCAACTTACCCGCGTCTTCTTCCATGTGCAGCCGTGTAATGCCAATGCGCTTGCGAAGGGGCTGCCCGTCTTCCTCTAGCTCGATTTCTAGCCAGCCATGCTCGGCAATTGGCAGATCGTATTGCGAAATTTGATAGTTTTTTGGCAGGTCAGGATAAAAGTACTGTTTGCGGTCAAACTTACTGTAGGGTGCAATCTGGCAGTTCAGCGCCAACCCCGCCTTCACCGCATATTCCAGGACTTTTTGATTCAGCACAGGCAGCGTCCCCGGCAGCCCCATGCACACTGGGTCGATATTGGTGTTGGGATCAGCGCCAAAAGCAGTCGAGCTGCTGGAAAAAATCTTGGTTGCGGTGCTGAGCTGACAGTGGGTTTCCAGCCCGATCACGGCTTCGTACTGGGTCTTGGTGGCGGTGGTGGTCATAGAAAATCCCGGAAAATCCAGTTCCAATCCTCTGATGCTTTATTGTATCGCTGCACCTGGCTCTCTCAAGCCATTTCAGAAATCGGCACTGCACCTGTAGGGAAAATCAAATCAGCCATTTAGAATCGTTATACCCTGTCAGGATCACGGTTTGAGCCAATGTCTGATGCCATCCCTTGCAAAAGCAAGAAAAGGCGGGTCAGAATGCGGGAATAGGAGGTAGGGAAGGCGATAAGGATGGTATATATTGTTGTCCAAGCTTGTTGTCCAAGCTTGT
>JBDNCP010000033.1:0-36933 GCA_046719575.1 Cyanobacteriota bacterium | reverse complement strand
ATTGACATGACCAAAGAGGTGTTTGAGTCTCGTGGCTTCACCCGCCTGAAGCAGCTCGAATACCTGATTCGCACGCAGCAAATCGACAAAGATTTCTTCTGGAGCTAGTCATGATTTTTACCGAAACCAAACTCAAGGGCGCATTCATCATCGACCTGGACTATCGCGAAGATCATCGCGGTGCGTTTGCCCGTACCTTCTGCGCCAAGGAGTTTGAGGCGCACGGTCTGAAGCCGACGGTGGCGCAGTGCAACCTGTCGTTTAACCACAAGGCGGGCACGTTGCGCGGAATGCACTATCAGGTCCCCCCGGCGGCGGAAACCAAGCTGATCCGCTGCACCAAGGGCGCAATCTACGACGTGATTATCGATATGCGGCCTGAGTCGCCGACCTATATGCAGCATATTGGGGTAGAGCTAACGGCTGAGAATCGCCGGGCCCTGTATGTGCCAGAAATGTTTGCCCACGGCTATCAAGCTCTGACCGATGGCGCAGAGGTGGTGTACCAAGTTGGCGAGTTTTATACCCCTGGCTATGAGCGTGGTCTCCGCTACGACGATCCGGCCTTTGGTATTGAGTGGCCGATGGAGGTGACCGTGATTTCTGAGAAAGATGCAGCCTGGGCGCTGTTTGAAAACGTTGCAGTGGGAGTATAGGAATGCTGTATATCATAGACACCGCATTAAAAGCTCGCCAAGAGGCGGGCAACCCGATTCGGGTGGCGATGATTGGCGCGGGCTTTATGGGTCGTGGCATTGCCAACCAGATTGTGAACTCGGTTCCGGGGATGGAACTGGTTGCCATTTTCAACCGCAGCGTCGAGGGTGCGGTTCGTGCCTACAATGAGGCGGGTTTGGAAACTGTCCGCACCGTGAAGACGCTGGGTGAACTGGAAGATGCGATCGCCCAGGGAGTTCCTGCTGCCACCGATGACGCGATGCTGTTGTGCCGCGCCGAAAGTGTGGATGCCATCATTGAGGTGACGGGTGCGATCGAGTTTGGCGCAGAGGTGGTGCTAGAGGCGATCGCCCACAAAAAGCACGTCGTGCTAATGAACGCTGAGCTAGATGCCACGATTGGCCCCATCCTCAAGGTTTATGCCGACCGTGCAGGCGTGGTGCTGTCGGCCTGCGACGGCGACCAGCCCGGTGTGCAGATGAACCTCTACCGCTTTGTCAAAAGCATTGGTCTTACGCCCCTGCTCTGCGGCAATATCAAGGGACTGCAAGATCCCTACCGCAACCCCACCACCCAGGAAGGCTTTGCCAAGCAATGGGGACAAAAAGCCCACATGGTGACCAGCTTTGCCGACGGCACCAAAATTTCCTTTGAGCAGGCAATCGTCGCCAACGCCACGGGGATGACCATCGCCAAGCGCGGCATGTATGGCTACGACTTTAACCGCAATGCCGACGCGCTGATTGAGCAGTTTAACCTGAAATACACTGGCCACATCGACGACTGCACCAAGCTGTATGACGTGGATGAGCTAAAGTCCCTGGGCGGCATTGTGGACTATGTGGTGGGCGTGCGTCCGGGCCCCGGCGTATTTGTCTTCGGCACCCATGATGATCCCAAGCAAAAGCATTACCTGAACCTGTACAAGCTAGGCGAAGGCCCGCTCTACAGCTTCTACACGCCCTACCACCTCTGCCACTTTGAAGTGCCGCTGTCGGTGGCTCGCGTGGTGCTGTTCCAAGACGCAGTTCTTGCGCCTATGGCAGGGCCAAAAGTGGACGTAGTCGCAACCGCCAAGATTGACCTGAAGGCGGGCGAAACACTGGACGGCATCGGCTATTACATGACCTACGGCCAGTGTGAAACATCTGAAGTCACTCAGGCGCAGCGCCTGTTGCCGATGGGCTTGGCGGAAGGCTGCCGCCTCAAGCGGGACATTCCTCGCGACCAAGTGCTGACCTACGATGATGTAGAGCTTCCTGCTGGTCGCCTGTGCGACAAACTGCGGGCTGAGCAAGATGCCCACTTTGCCCCCGCGAAGGTTCCGGCCTTGGTTTAGGGATCAAGCTCTGGTTAAACCTGTGGTCTTGCAGCCATCGAGTCAATCCTTTTGGAAGTCTCGAAATCGAAGGTTTTTCCAGACTCAAGTTTCAGACTTAATCGGGGTTGGACATCCCACTCGGTGTTGTCCAACCTCGATTTCTGATTTGTGGCTTATCTGATTTGTGGTTTAAGTAAACCTCTTGCATGAATGCTGTTTTGAGGGCGTGAATCGTAGTGCAGCGATACTGCGCCGCGATTTATGCCAGAAGTCTAATGATTCGGCTGTTGCAATTTTGCTTTTAGAAAAGGACTGCTATATTAATCTTGCAATGTTAAGACTGGCCGAAACCAGTTGTCAGGCTTGGCCCCTGAGATTCGTTTTTTGCCTGGTTTTCCCAAAATTTGGCGATCGCCCCCTATCTTTTCCCTTTGCTCTTACGCACCGCGATCCTGTCCACCCCTGACAATACACAGTCGGGTTCATCCTGAGGTCTGGTTGGATATGCTGTTTTCTGTTCCTGGAGAGTCGTTTGCTCTTAGTTGCCCCAAGTCGCTCCAGAAAGCGCCTCGTCGAATTATACGGGCGATCGCCCTTGGGTTGGTGATGCTTTACACCACTCCCGTTCTGGCACAGACAGCGGCTCAATCGAACCTAAATGCTAATCTTCAGCCCGCCGCATCCTTGCCGCCAGACGGTCGCCCGTTGCCCTCCAACTACGAATCCGACTACGTTTTGGGCGCAGGCGACGCGGTGCAAATTGACATTTTCAACGTGCCCAATCTGAGCGGCGAAAATGCTCGATATTCGGTGCTGGTAGACGGTTCACTGAATTTGCCGTGGATTGGCAAGGTCAACGTGCGCGGACTGACGCTGCAAGACGCATCGGATGCGATCGCCGCCCGCTATGCTGAGTTCATTCGAGAACCGATTGTAACTGTGACGCTGCTCACGCCGCGCCCGATGCGAGTGGCGATCGTGGGCGAAGTGAACCGCCCCGGAGCCTACACCACAGGACAAAGCGTGGGGACGGGGCCAGCCGGACAGACCACGCTAGAAACTCGTGGCGAAGCCAGGGCGGGGGAGCTTCGCACGGTTATCGAAGCGATTCAAACAGCAGGTGGCATCACCCAGCTCGCGGATGTGCGAAATGTGGAAGTCCGTCGCCCCCGACTGAATGGCACCGAAGAGGTGATTTTAGTTGACCTGTGGGCGTTTTTGCAGTCTGGCAATTTGCAGCAAAATGTGACCCTGCGGGATGGCGATACGGTGATTGTGCCCACGGCAACGGCGCTAAACCCTGATGAAAGTCAGCGTTTGGCAGCGGCCAGTTTCTCTCCCGACACAATCAGCGTGAATGTGGTGGGTGAAGTGGTTCGACCGGGCACGGTTTCGGTTAGCCCAAATACGTCTCTCAATCAGGCCATCTTGGCGGCGGGTGGGTTTGACGATATTCGGGCTTCCAAGGGCAGGGTGACGTTAATTCGGCTAAATCCAGATGGAACTGTGGCTCGACGCGAAATTCCGGTAGATTTATCAGCAAACTTAAACGACGAAACCAACCCCATTCTGCGAAGCAATGACATTGTGGTCGTCAGCCCTTCGGGTCGAGCCAGGACAACTGATGTTCTGGGGGTGATTGGTGGGGCCGTTGGTGCAGTGCTGAACCCTATTGGCGCATTGTTTAATATTTTTCGCACGGTCGATGATATTAATCGCGACTAGGGCTGCGAATTGGATGGCAGTCTGAACAGGCGTTTCGCCTGAACTAGAAAACCCTCCGTTTCCTGCACTATGGCGGATTTCGGAGGGTTTCTGAATTTTTGCGTAGCATTGCGAATGTTTTGTGGCTAAATCTAAAAAGCCAAGGGCGCAAGGATCATGGCTGCGATCGCTGCACCACCATTAGCAACAAATACACGGCTAGCAAGTAAAAAGCAGCCAGGATGGGAATCGTGAGCGGAATACCGAAAGGAGCCATAGCGAACCATTCCATTAAACATTACGGTTTACAGGCAAAATATAGAGAGCGGGTCGAAAAACCCATAAGCAAATTAAATCACTGTGCTGCTGCAAGTAAGTCCTGCATCCAGCCAGTGAACCGTAACCTGACCAAACGTAACCCGACAACAAGAAATGCCTAACCAAACACTACCTAACCAAACACCATTGGGAGGCGATCGCCCAAAAGTGATTGCTCTGGCTCAGTAGAGATCGCTCAGCTATCTCCAGAGCTAAAAGTCTCAACCCGCAAACCTGATGAAATCAGGCCGTTCAAAACCACTTTCGGCTCATCCAAGGACACACCTAGTACAAGCAGAAACCAACTGCTCGACCTCGATGGTCAACATCTAAACCAAAATCTAGGATGAAAGGCAGGTGGAGGTGACCAGAAATCGGATCTGGCGCGACAAACGTCACACCATGTACGAGATGACTGAGGCCATATACCCTAGAGCCAGCAGCACCGAAAGCAGCGACCAAAACTCCAGCAAGAACTGAAACCCTAGAGCCTGTTAAGCAAGACCCACGCTTCAATATTCTCGCGTTGAGCTTTCAAGTCAGCGATCGCCGCTTGCTGCATCAACTTTCTAGAGGTAGATAGCCCATGGACGCTTCCTCAGGCCGCTCATCAGGCAAAAGCCCTAAAGCGATGTTCCGGGAAACGTCTCTAGAAGAACCTTCCAGAAAAGACACTAGAAGATAGTTCTCGAAAATATTCAGTTGTTGGATACCTTATGGTTATAAGAATAACATATCAGTCGAGTTCGTGAGAAAATGTTTACAAAACTGTAATAATCCTGAAAGGCTTGTCATTACAGTAAACTCTGGCATTTCTATCAAGAATTTCATCCCACAGATGGGAGGGGGTAGCTTAGAATAAAGGCAAATATGTAAAATTTCGTAACTAAGTATATCGCTGCGTCTCCATGACCTCAGTTACCTCTCTCTTTGCGCCTGTCGATGCCGATCTCTGTCAACTGACAGACAACTTAAAGCAACTGGTCGGTGCTCGTCATCCAATCCTCTATGCGGCGGCGGAGCACCTGTTTGGGGCGGGTGGAAAGCGTCTGAGGCCAGCGATTGTTCTCCTCATTTCCAGAGCCACGAGCATACCAGACATCACGCCCCGGCATCGCCGTCTGGCTGAAATCACTGAAATGATTCACACAGCCAGCTTGGTTCACGACGATGTTGTGGATGAGGCGGAACTGCGGCGGGGTGTTCCGACCGTTCACAGCAGTTTTGGCAACCGGGTTGCAGTGCTGGCGGGTGATTTTCTATTTGCACAGTCCTCATGGTACCTTGCAAATTTAGACAACCTGGAAGTGGTGAAGCTGCTGTCGCAGGTGATTATGGATCTTGCTGAAGGTGAGATTCAGCAGGGTCTAAATCGGTTTGACACAGGGACCAGTCTGGAAGCCTATCTCGACAAAAGCTATTACAAAACTGCGTCCCTTATTGCGAACAGCGCTAAGGCGGCTGGCGTGTTGAGCGATGCTTCGCCAGAAACTTGTCACCACCTCTATAGCTACGGTCGCCATATTGGTCTGGCCTTTCAGATCGTGGACGATCTGCTGGATTTTACAGGTTCTGCTGATGCCCTGGGCAAGCCTGCTGGTTCTGATTTGCGAAGCGGCAACCTGACTGCCCCGGCGCTCTATGCCCTTGAGGAAAAACCCTATCTGGAAGTGCTAATTGAGCGAGAATTTGCTCAAGAGGGCGATCTGGAGCAGGCGTTGGCGCTGATTGAAGACAGTCGAGGACTGGAGCGATCGCGCGAACTAGCGAGTCACCATGCTCAGCTTGCAGTGCAACATATTAGCGTCTTGCCGGCTTCAGAGTCCCGTCAGGCGTTGGTTCAACTAGCTGATTATGTGCTGAGCCGCAGTCACTAGTCACACATTATTAGTCATACCTTAGTTATACCTTAGTTATATTAGTCAGTTTAGTCAGTCACATTTTAGTCAGTCACATTAGTCATCAGAGGTGCTACCGAAAGAGTCGCTGCCAAACTTTCGACTACCTATCTTCAACCGCCAATTTCAACCACCAGTTATCCTTCGATTATTTTTAGACCATTTATATCTATATAGCTATACAGTTGTTCCTAGCTCAGCCAACGCAGGGGTCAATGTGAAAGGGCACGTGAAAGGGCACTGCATAGGTTAATCGCTATACCGCTCCTCTGCCCAGGGTTCTCCACGACGATGATACCCATTCCTTTCCCAAAAGCCCAATTCCTCGTGGTCTAAAAATTCCAGTCCATTGATCCACTTTGCGCTTTTCCAGGCGTAGAGATGAGGCACGACTAGCCGAACTGGCCCCCCATGCGGAGCAGGTAGGGGTTCACCTGCTAGGGTGTGGGCGAAGAAGTTTTCTTCTCGCAAGAAATCCGCTAGCTCTAGGTTTGTGGTGTAGCCACCATAGCTGTGCTGCATGACGTGTGTAGCACTAGGGTCAAGCTTGACCCGCTGCATTAAATCAGTCACCTTGACTCCTGTCCACTGCACATCCAGCTTCGACCAGGTGGTCACACAGTGAAAATCAGCCGTGAATTCCGTCTGCGGCAAGGCTAAAAGATCCTGATAAGTCAGGGTCAACGGCTCAGCAAGTCCCCAAATTTTTAGCTCCCAGAGGTCGCTAGAAATATCAGGGGTGGCTCCATAAGTTAGGACTGGAAAACCGCTAGCAAGATGTTGTCCAGGCGGCACTCGATCTTGTTGTTCCGGGGCAGGGGGCTTAAAAAACTTGCCTAGCATAGAGTTCGCCTAGTTGAGGTAAGAGTTCACAACAGTAGGGGCGATCCGCCTTTTCCCAAATTAGTACGCTAACCGCATAAATCAGAGTCAGAAGCACTAATGCAGGGGCAGACGATCCGCCACCCTCCGCTGCGCTTCTACTCTTCTTCTTCATCGGGCTGGGGATAGACGAAGCCTGTGGAGCGTCCAGTCAACACCGACTTGCCCAGAGACAGCGCTCGCTGGGCTTGTAGAGCGGCTTTGCGCTTCCAAGTGGCTTTACGCTGATCGCGTTTCGATTTGGAGGTTTTCTTCTTAGGAACTGCCATAGCTGCCGATGCTTTAGATTTTTACAACCTTTCTATGGTAGTGCAAAAGCCTGTGAGTTGGGCAGGCCGTGTGTAAATGAGTATTTTTAGAAAGTGTGCCGATTTCAAAAGGTTGTGTTATATTGAGAAGCCGCGGGCGATTAGCACAGTGGTAGCGCACTTCCTTCACACGGAAGGGGTCACTGGTTCGAATCCAGTATCGCCCATATCTGCATATTAGATGGAAAGGGTAGAAAGCCCAAAGCCTAAGCCATGCAGGCTCTATGGTTTTGATTTGGCTGAGGTTTTGGCTTCTAGAATCAGAGGATTCTTAGTAGAATAAATAATTAAAAGCTAATTAAAGTATAAATAATTAAAAGCTAATTAAAAGCTTTTAGTACAAAGGCTCTACGAGGTAGCCATGTCTACTGAATCCGGCAGAGTTTGAAAAAGGGCTGTAGGAATTCAAGTTTGGTAAGTCGGATATCGCGTTTGAGCGTTTTGACTTTACTCTATTTGGACGGGTGTCTCAATAGGGCAAACTGTAGTCTCCTTATGGGAACTGTAGTCTACTTGTGGAACCTGTCTCGTCTTTGCTATGAGCAATTGCCCTTACCCAAGCCCTTGGCGCTTCCTAAAGCTTATCTAGCTCTATTCTTTGCTGCTTACCGCAAACGAAATGCTTTAGATCGTCGGAATAGAGGATTGACTTGGGTTTTCTGCCCGCCACTGAGATGTATTCCCTAGGACTTGGGTTCTTCGACTTTTTTGAAGGGCGATCGCTTCATTTTGCGCTTCATCGCCTTTTCTTTCGCCTTTTCTTTTTCATACTCGGCTTCCTTCAGCTTTTTCATAATCAGGCTGAAGTATTCCTGCATATAGCCTTCTAGCGTTGTCAGTTCCTTCGGGTCAAGGCCAAATACCTGATAGGTTTCCTCCATCGGCGCAGTCAGCGGCTTGCCCGTTGCTAGAACTTCAGTGAAGGCAAGGCGATCGGCCTGGTTCCAGCCCCACTGAAAGAACCGGGCAATCTTGCGGGCGGCTCGCAACAGTTCCAGGGGCATTCGAGACACTTTGGATTCTTGCCCCGATAGACGCTCACACAGGCGGATAATTTCATAGGCACCCCAAGCCCGTGACCCCACCACCGGGAAGGTTCGGTTGGCGGTTTCAGGAACCTTCAGCGCCTGCACGGCAAACTTGGCTAAATCTTGCGTGTCGATGTAGGCAATTGGCGAGGTCTCCCCGGTCACCCAGACGGCCTGCTTTTCTAGAATGGGAATCGCGTATTGCCCGATTAGACCCTGCATAAAGCCAGCTGTCCGCAGAATGGTGTAGTTCAGCCCCGACTCTGCCAAAAACTGCTCGGTGCAATGCTTGATTTCCATTAGCGGCACGTCGGGATATTTCTCGGCATCCAGGATGGAAAAGAAGATAAAGCGCTCGACTCCGGCTAGCTTGGCCGCCTGGATCAGCGATACCTGCCCTTGCCAATCGACTTGGCGCACGCTGAGGGAATCTGTCGCGCGAGCTGTTGCCGCGTCAATTACTGCTGTTACCCCGTCAAGGGTGGGGGGCAATGTCTCCGGTTCGCACAAGTCTCCCAGTACCAGTTCTGCGCCCCACTCCCTGAGAAACGAAGCTCTGCGGAAGCTTCGCACCAGACAGCGCACTGAGTAACCTTCGTCCAATGCGCGACGAACGACTTGTCTGCCCAGGGTGCCTGTTGCACCGACCACGAGTAACGTCATTATAGATTTCGTCCGAAATCGTTAACTTTTTATAAGATACACCTTTCATTCTCTAATATTTTGGCCCGCTGGAGAATCTGTTTTTCTGTGGGGCACGCTGAAGAGCAAGCTAGTTGCTAGGCTAGAGAGGGCTTCACCTAATGTTGTGCGGGTGTTGTGCGGGTGTTGTGCAGGTGTTGTGCAGGTGTTGTGCAGGTATTGTGCAGGCTGCAAAATGGCTTGCAGTTTATAGAATCTTCATCAAAGCCTACCCTTTAGACCCATGCCAAAAGCAGTGTCCCAGAGGAATTCCTCGCCACTTCAAGTGTCTGTAAGCGCGTCTTTTTCTGAGAATAGCCCTAGTTGCTCGACGGAGCATCCAGTCGATCTGGAGCATGTGCGACAGGCACAGCGGGGGCTGCTAAGTGTTGAGAAGGCGCAGCGGATGGCGGAGTTTTTTGCGCTGCTGGGAGATGCTAATCGGCTGCGGATTTTGTCGGCGCTAGCGCAGCAGGAGCTATGCGTGTGCGACTTGGCGGCGGTGGTCAAAATGAGCGAGTCGGCGGTGTCTCATCAGTTGCGATCGCTCCGATCGCTGCGATTGGTCAGTTATCGCAAGCAGGGGCGCAATGTGTTTTATTACCTGAAAGATAACCACGTCCTCAATCTGTATCGAGAAGTGGCGGAGCATCTAGATGAGCCACAAGATAGCTGAGGCGCGGAATTTGCGATTTTAGGTTTGCGATTCTAGGTCTGCGATTTTGGATTTGGGGCTTGGGAACTGAGTTGGAGGGGCTGCCTGGTTTTTCTGGCGTTACTTTCGTACACTACGTTGCAACGTATCTCGCAACGTCTCTCTGAAGCGAGGGGTCACTGGGAACAAAGTGACCTTCCCGAAAACCAGGCGGACTAGCCCAAACACTACTCTTCGCCGCCTTGGAGCTTGAGCAACGCAAAGCCCAAAGCCAGCCCCACCAAAATTAGGGTAAAGGACAGAAAAGTTGCGTTCAGCATTTCACTGCTCATGTTTTCGATATCTCCTTGATCGAGTTGGTTTAGTCTGAATCCAGTGCGATTGGATGGATTTGACGTGCGGGTTGGCGATCGCCCATCATGCAGTCTCCCAGAGAGGCTGTGGCTCAAACCGAGCCTTAGCTGGGGTCGGGGATGCCTGGGCTTGCACCATGCATTTTAAGGCAGTTTGCAGTCCGTTTGGTGAATTGGCTAAAGGTTCTGCTGGTTTCATGCACCGTGCTTGAGGAGGTGGGGCGGAAATAGCCCAGTGTTGTACGAGGTCTAGCAAGGGTTCAATAAGGAGAAAAAATGGTGCAGCCAAGAGTGGCGATCGCCCTCGGAGATCCGGCGGGAATTGGTTCAGAAGTCGTCCTGAAGGCGCTGATGGATTTGGCCACAGAGCCACCAGAGCAGCCCTGCAAGCTGACGCTGGTAGGCAACCGAGTTTTGCTGGAGCAGACATGCGATCGCCTGACGCGAGCTGGGTTGTCAGATTTACCCGACTTGTCGACGCTCGACCTACTAGACGTGTCGCTCGATCCGGTGCTGATTTCAAAAATTTCACCTGGAAAGGAAAGTGCGGCCAGCGGCGAGGCTAGTTTTCGGTTTTTGCAGACGGCGATCGCCCACACGCTGGCGGGCGAGTTTGACGGTATTGTAACAGCGCCCATCGCCAAATCTGCCTGGAAAGCAGCCGGTCACGCCTATCCGGGACAAACAGATCTGCTGGCAGAGCGAGCAGGCGTGGCGCGGTTTGGCATGATGTTTGTCGGGCGATCGCCCCACACGGGCTGGACGCTGCGGGTGCTGCTCGCGACGACGCACATTCCCCTGCGGCAGGTGCCCGATGCCTTGTCGCCCGACCTGATGACCCACAAGCTGGAGTTGTTGCTGGAGAGCCTGCGCGAGGATTTTGAAATTTTTCAGCCGCGAGTGGCGATCGCCGGCCTAAACCCCCACAGCGGCGAACAAGGGCAACTTGGACGCGAGGAACTGGAATGGCTAACGCCGTGGATTCACCAGATGCGCCAGCGATATCCACACCTAACGCTGGATGGCCCCATTCCGCCGGACGCGCTCTGGGTGCGCCCTGGTCAGGCGTGGTTTGGCACGTCGCGGCCGGTGCAGACCCACGATGCTTACTTGGCGCTATATCACGATCAGGGGCTAATTCCCGTCAAGCTGATGGCGTTTGATTGCGCTGTTAATACCACGATTGGGTTGCCGTTTGTGCGGACTTCTCCTGACCACGGCACTGCGTTCGACATCGCGGGCCAGGGCATTGCCGATGCCAGCAGCATGAAAGCGGCAATCCGGCTAGCGATCAGTCTTTCCGCATAATGGCTGATCTTTCTTTTGGTTCCAACTCGAATCCAACCCAAGCTTAGTCAAAAAGTTAGTAATTCCGTATCATTAAATGTCAAGGTTTCGTGACTTTTTAAAATTTCTTAATCTCACGATCGGAAAGATGACGTGAGAATAGATATGGTTCAGTATACTGAAATACAAAAGGTAACACCGATTGTAAATAAACGCTAACTTTTGATACAGAGTGTTTCGTTGAGTGTTCCTACGTAGGTCAGTCATGCTTGAAGCACTCACACCGTTTCGATAGTTCTAGCGCAGAGGTCGAAATCATGCTCCAAACCGTTCAATACTCTATGGATCTCCTTCAAGACGAAGCCCGCCAATTGGTTCAGAAAGGGATTGTCAGCCGTCAGCAGCCCATCTACGTCCTCTGCAAATACATTCCTGCCCGTGAGTGGGCCTGCGTTGAGTGCGAGCTTGAGAAGTGTGATTTTCTGTTGCGCGATCGCATCGGCGATCTGCTGGGCCATGAAGAGTGGGAAAACGATTAAGCAAATCTAGCGCCGGGAATTTCTGGAGTGACTGTAGTGGTGCAACCGCAAAACTACGGAATCATCAAGAGTCATAAAGATTAGACCGGGAAACTCTACGCATAATGGCGGAGTTGCCCGGTTTCTTATTGAGCCTGGAGAATGATTGAGTTTTGATTATCGCGCCTTGCCCGCACAGGCTAAGCAGGCGTGGCAATACGCCGTTTGAGTGACTCGGTGCGCCGCTTGGCGGTGCCGTTTTTGGGGTCGATGGCCAGCGCCTGCTCGTAGGCTTCGATGGCCTGCGTCACAAGCTGCTTTTTCTCGTAGGCAAAGCCCAGATTGTTGAGCGCGGTGACGTACTTGGGCTGCTTTTCGAGCGCCTCTTTGTATTGGCGGATGGCCAGGTCATATTGCTCTTGGGCGGCGTAGGCATAGCCCAGCGCATTGTAGACCAGAGCGGCGTTTTCGGCTTCTTTCAGGTCTTTTGACTTGAGCGCTTTCTGGAATTGGGCGATCGCCTGTGAATAGAGCTTCTTGTCGAGATAAATGCTGCCTAGCTCGTAATATTCCTGGGCGGTGCCAGGGCCCTTGGCGAGTTTGTTTTGTAAGCGCGTTAGGGCGGTTTCGACCCTGCGCGTTCTGAGAACTTGGCGAAACAAAAAGATGCCTGCGATCGCCAGCAACGCGACCAGCACACTGAGATAGACTACAGGCAGCAAGCTATCATCCATAGATCTAATCTGACTCTAATCTGACTCAAATCTGGCTTGAAGCTAAAAAACTGGAATTTCAAACTGAAATGTTGGGCCTATTTTAGATTGAGCGATATGCTCTTGCTTCAGCCTACACCATCGCGTCTGCACATTGATTTGGCATCGGCATGGAGCAGCGATCGCCCTTACCAAGAATTCCACAGGCAGCCCCAGCAACGCCTGAAAATCGCCTGAAAATCGTATGCTAGGCGAATAGACCAAATTGAACAACAGATCCTAAACTCTGCGCCGTCTGCGCAGGGTTTAGGGTCTATAGTTTATTAATGTCTACCTACTGATGAGAAGTAATTTGGCTGTGTGTTCGCAGCGTGAGGCGGGTTCATGCTTCCCTTTTTGCGGTCTGATTTGGCTCAGTTGGTTTCCTACACGCCCCATCCTGGTGGCGTGGCTCCGGCCGCTCATGGGTCACCCATCCAGCCCGCGCGGGTCGATCGGCTAGACACGAACGAAAGCCCTTACGACCTACCAGAAGACCTGAAGCAAAAGCTAGCTTGGGTCTACCAGCATGAGCTAGAAGCCAACCGCTATCCCGACGGTGGGCACGAGGCACTGAAGGGGGCGATCGCCCAATATGCCAACTGTTCTGCCCAACCTGTGGCGAACTGGGTAACATCGGCGCATATTTCCGTTAGTAATGGGTCTGATGAACTCATCCGCTCGCTGCTAATTGCCACCTGTCTGCGGGGCGAAGGCTCGGTGCTGGTAGCAGACCCTACGTTCTCTATGTACGCCATCACTGCCAGCACGCTGGGCGTTCCTGTGGTGCGGGTGGGGCGTGACGCACAAACCTTTGAAACTGACCTCGTCGCCGCCAGCCATGCGATCGCCACGCCTGCCGCCGGACAGCCCGCGATTCGCGCTGTGTTTATGGTGCATCCCAACTCGCCCACGGGCAACGCGCTCACCGATGCAGAGCTAGACTGGCTGCGGAGTCTGCCGCCCCACATTTTAGTGGTCATCGACGAAGCCTATTTTGAATTCAGTCAGCAAACAGTGCTGGCTGAGTTGCCCCAGCACCCCAACTGGGTGATTCTGCGGACGTTTTCTAAGGCGTTTCGGCTGGCCTCCCATCGCGTTGGCTATGCGATCGCCCATCCCGAACTGGCCGCCACGCTAGAGAAAATTCGCCTACCCTATAACCTGCCCAGCCTCTCACAACGCGCCGCTGAGCTAGCGCTGGCCCACCAGGACGCGCTGCTGGCCGCCATCCCCACGCTGCTGTCGGAGCGCGATCGCCTCTTCCAGCGCCTCGCCGCCCTGCCAGGAATCACCGTTTGGCCTAGCGCCGCCAATTTCCTGTTCCTGCGGCTTCAAAATGACCCGGCCGATGAGCAGCTAGAAACCCTGTTCCACAACCTAAAATCCACCGGAACCCTAGTTCGCAAAACCTGCGGCGGGCTACGAATCACCGTCGGCACGCCTGAGGAAAATCAGCGCACCTGCGATCGCCTCAGTAGCCGACTGTAGCGGCTGGCGTGCGCTCGGTTGATAGCGCTCTGTTAGCAAGCCGTCCTAGCGGTGACCGTAGCCCGATAAGTTCGTAGTGTTCACTTTAGTGAACCTCTAAAACTGAGAAACTGAGAAACTGAGAAACCGAGAAACGACTAAAGTCGTTATTACACACCTGTTACCTTTTGCCTTAACCATGACCCAACTGCCCACCTACGGTCCCCACAACCCCCACCCGCTGTCAACGCTCCGCACGGAACTGGTGTGTGAGGGCAAGTATGACGAGCATGGCAATAGCCGCGAGGTGGATATTGCCGGGTGTGCCATGCCCATGCAGCGAATTGAAAGCATTGATGAACCGCGACGGGCAGCGGCGATGACGGGGCAGTGGTTGCTAGTTGAGCAGCAAACTTTCGCTGGCGCTAGTGACCTCAAAGCTGACGGCAGACTGCATTGTTGACCGACTAGAGGACTGGTGGCAGCAGGTGAAAGTCCAGTTCCCCCACATTCGTCGCTGGGTGATTAATAAACCTCTTGCATGAATGCTGTTTTGAGGGCGCGAATCGTGGCGCGGTAACGCCGCGCCACGATTCACGCAAGAAGTCTAATGCCGATAATGGTCCCGAGAACCGCTCTCGACGGACCCAATTCATGCATCGGTTAGTGGCGTTGGCTCAACGGGAGCAGATTACGATTCAACTCGCCTACTACCCGCCCTGTTACAGCAAATACAATCCGGTAGAGCGAACCTTTGGGTGGTTGGAGCAGCATTGGCGAGGCAGTTTATTGGACTCTGTCGAGACCGTCGTGCGCTTCGCTGAATCCCTGACCTTCAAGGGTCAGCGTCCCATCGTCAGTTTGGTGACTCAAGCCTATGAAACCGGCGTTAAGCTCACTCAAGCGGCCATGGCAGACTTGGAAAAGCAGGTCCATCGTTTACCCGGCTTAGAAAAGTGGTTCGTCGAAATCACCCCACAGCCCGCCTAGTAAATGGATGCTTTATTGGTTGGAGTACTCTTAGCTTTATTCGGCTCGCTTCAGAACTTTTTTGCATAAAAAAGTGAGCAGATTTTGAGAGGTTCGCTAGTATAAATGACTAAATTTCTAAACACTATAACCCCGTAAAAATTTCCAGCTTTTTTGGGAGGGCAGCTATGACTCTAAGGGCACGGGTACGTCCGCCAGTCGGGATGCAGCCAGTCGGGATACAGCCAGTCGGGATACAAGTGGAATCTGTTCGGTCGATTCGGCAATCTCAACCGACTCGGCACGTTTGGCAGTGGAGTCAGCTGGCAGTTCTGATGGCGGGACTGTTGGGAACCTTGGGAGCGTTGGAGTCGGGATTTCGACAATCTGCCCTGGCGAATGAGTCTATGGTGCAGACAGCAGTTTCTCATCTAATCTTCGTGCATCCGGTGTTGGGCAACGATGCGACTGGCGACGGCTCGCCGCGATCGCCCTTTCGCACGATTAGCCACGCTGCTCAGTCTGCGCCGCCCAATGCGGTGATTTTGCTGGCGGCGGGCATCTACGCGGCGGACAACGGCGAACGGTTTCCGATCGTGCTGCCGCCAGGGGTGGCGGTGCAGGCAGATCCAACGACGGGCGGCGAGGGCGTAGTGATTCAGGGGCAAATCGCCCAGGGCGGTGCGGCCCCAATGGCTGGAGCCACGGCCCCTCCAGTTGCGCCGCGCCCAGCCGCCCGACCCATTGCGCCGATCGCGCCGCAGTCCAGCATTAGCGCTGAGGTCATCGAGGAACCTGATGTGTCGTTTCCTTTTGCGACGGCCGGTGTGGGGTTTCTGCCGGCCACGCCAACGGGCGATTTTCCGGTCTCCAGTGGGTTGAATTCGCAGCGAGGAGCAGCCCCGCGCACGTTTGGGCGGGCGGCAGGGCGATCGCCCTCGTCTGCCAGCGCCCGACCCGCTGCGCCAATGCCGACGCAGGTTTCTGTGCCAGCGCAGGTTCCGCCCCAGTCCTTCGAGGTTCCGGCGCTCCAGGGTATTCCCATTTCTGTCGCACCGCCTGCGGTGGTCTATCCACAGCCGTCCCAGCCTGGAGTTGGAAACAGTCCATTGCCCAGTCAGCCGATTTCAGCGGAGTCCTTTTCTGCACCGACTCCTGTGCGGCGGCCAGTTGAGCAGCGGGCCTTTCGTCCGTTGCCGCAGCGCACGTCCCAGGGTGGCGCAGTGGCGCTCTCGCCGTCTCGTCAGGAGCCTGTGGTAAATTTTCAGGGTGCGATTGAGATTCCTGTCCCGCCGCCAGAAAGCGCTGGTTTTGGGTCTCCGCGTCGGTCTGGGACATCGGTGCAGCGATACGAGCGGCCGCCTGCGGTGGGGCGATCGCCCATTGCAGCGTCACCCCCTACTGCCTATACTCAATACACCCTGCTGCCTGTGCCCGACCCCAATGCGCCGATTGGCAACGTTGGCGGCGTACCCAGCGTGCCGGTGTCTGGCGCTCGCCCTCGCCCCACTACGCCCATTGCCAGCCGTGCTAGTGAGATGGGACTGCGCTATCGGGTGGTGGTTCCTGCCACAGATGCGGCTGTGCAAGACCGCGTGCTGAGTGTGTTTCCTGGCGCGTTCCTGACCTACGATCGCCGCCAGTCGGTTGTGATGCAGGTGGGCGCGTTTAACAGCGAAGCCAATGCTCAGGAAGTGATTGACATTCTGCGTCGGAATGGCGTTCGCGCCCAAATTGAGCGCGTTGATTGAGCGTCTGGGGTTGGGGGTTACTTGTCGATTTTGGATTTGCGATTTTGGATTTGCGATTTTGGATTCCCAAGCCTCGCATTTATCTGGCTTCTAGCGATTTCATCTGTGGCGCTACTTGAATGAGGAAAAATTTGCAAACCTGAGATGCGCTCGATAGGAAATCTGTCTAAAGAATATCTGTCTAAATTTTTGCGCCCTTTTGGAGCCGCTTGTTTAAAGCCCTAACTGTTTCTGCACCTGTCGCAGGGTGCGCTGCATGTCGGGGAGGCGTTTCCAGGCGGCGGCGATGCGGCGAAATTCGGCGGCGGGCATGGCGGGTGCGCCCATGATGATGCTGTTGGGCGGAATATCGGCGTGAATCATAGATTTTCCGGCGATTTGGCTGAAATCGCCAATGTGAACCTGGTTGTTGATGCCGACCTGTCCGCCCACAATGACGCGATCGCCCAGGCTGCTGCCGCCGGCCATGCCCGTTTGAGCGGCGATCGCACAGGCTTCGCCAATGGTGCAGCCGTGACCAATTTGCACCAGATTGTCGATTTTGGTGTTGCGGCGGATGCGGGTTTCGCCGACGGCGGGGCGATCGACGGTGCTGTTGCAGCCGATTTCTACGCCGTCTTCGAGGACGGTGCGGCCAGATTGCTCCATCTTGAGCCAGCCGTCGCGGGTGGGCACAAAGCCAAAGCCTTCGGAGCCGATGACGGCTCCGCTGTGGATGACGCAATCTGCACCGATTTGGGTGCGCTCGTGGAGGGTGCAGTTGGCATGGAGGATGGTGCGATCGCCCACGGAGACACCGGGATACAGAACGACGTTGGGGTGGATGCAGACGCGATCGCCGAGGGTGCAGCCGGCCTGGATGACGACGTTTGCGCCGATGGAACAGTGCTGACCGAGGGTGGCGCTGGGGTCGATGATGGCGCTGGGGTGAACGCCGGGGGCTGGCTGGAAGGGCTGGTAAAACAGGGCGATCGCCTGGGCAAAGAGGAGGCGCGGGTTGGGGGTAGCGACCCAGGCAATTGAGCGATCGCTGGCGGCTTGTTGCAGCGCCATATCTTGGGGCAAAATTAGGGCGCTGGCGGCAGTAGTGGCGATCAGTTTGGCAAATTTGCCGCCGTCGATATAGCTAAGGGTGCCGCTAGGGGCAGTTTCGATGGGGGCGATCGCGCTAATGTCTGGGTCGAGGTCGGGCTGCTGGAGGAGGCTGCTGTCTGGGGTGTGCCCTGGCTTGCTAAGCTGATGGACAATTTCACTGAAGCGCATTTTGACAGGATTTTACAGAATCTTAGGGGTGGGTGTCGTCTGGCTGCACTGGGCTAACCTTGGCCCGAAACAGCAGGCGATCGCCCCAATAGTATCCGGCAAAGCGCACCCGAATGCGATCGCCCGGTTGCAAGGTTGTGCTGGCGGTTTCTAGAAGCTGATGCTTTTGCGGGTCGTAAGCGGCTTCGCTGCCCACGGGGGCGATCGAGGTCACGCCCCAGTCTGCCAAAAGCTGGTCGAGTGGGCGCAGCAGGGGAACCAGCCGACTGGCGGGCAGTTCGGGATTCTTCTCAACGGCGTGGAGGGCGGCGGGTAGCTTTTCGAGTAAAGACTCCAGCTGCCACAGGGCCGCCCGCTGGCAGGACTGAACCGCCTCAGCTTGCTGCTGCTCGACCTGGCGCTGCAACCGTTCATACTCTTTTTGCAGTGCAGCGAGTGATTCGGACGGGTCGGCTTTTGACGCGGGGCGCGAGTCTGGACAGGCGGCAGAGGGCGAATTTGAAAAGATGGCAATTAGGTCGGTGATTGGGGTGTTTAAGATTTGGCTAAGGCGGGCGATCGCCCCAGTTCGCAGATCCAGCGCTTTGCCACGCCGCAGTTGGTCGATTTGCCAGGTGGATACGCCTGCTTGATGGGCCAGGGCAGCAAAGCTGGGAATGCCAGCCTGCTGCATGAGCGATCGCAACTGTGGCGTGTAGGGAAACCGATCGAGGGACGAAGCCATGAGGTGAGCCAAACGCTAGGCCAGGTGCATTTTAAGAATCGACGGAGATGCCCGTCGCACCTTGCATAAGATCGTCTCATGTCCCAGGCGCGAACAGGCTTCAAAACGGTGACAGCCTGAAAATCCGTAATATTGCCCGTTGACTTCCAGCACATCGATCGGTTCCTGGAGTCCAATTTCTTGGATGGATTCCATCAGGGCGCGGACTTTTTCTGGGTCATTTTGGCGAAAAAGCGGGCGTTGGATTAGTCGAATGGGGATTGCTTCAATTCTCATGGCAATGAAAGTAGTCGTGAAATGGGATATGAAACGTAGACCTGGCGCGGCTGCATCTGCTTTTTATAGCTGCATCTGCTTTTAGCTGCATTTACTTAGCTGCATTTACTCTATCGGCGGCATTGGTGACCTGTATTCTTTTAATCATACTCATAACGAGTACGTTTTGCAAGGACTCCGCTGAACCCTCTCTAGCTGATTGACTGACAAAACCTGATCACCAGGCGGTTGAAACCGCTGCTCCATCAACGCAGTCGGCCTTCGCCGACTCTCTACCCTCACCCAAAAACTGCATAGACGGGTTTTGCCTGTGTCGGTGAGGCTTCCAGCCGCTAGCGGTAAGTGTTTTGTCGGTCAGCGAGCCTCCCTAGAGGGGGCTGTGTTGCTTCCTTGGGAGTTTTCTAGCTTTTTAGCGCTTCTTTACCGACTCTTCATGATTTTTCTGCGTAAGTAGCGCCGAGGAAACTGCGTTTTTTATGAAAATACTGTAAATTATGCAAGCGATATAAAAACTTAGGGAAAAGTTCCTTGGATACAGGTCTATGTTTCTCTACTAACTCTATTTAGTCATGCTTCTCAGTCATGCTTCTTAGAAGCTGTTTGAAAGGCTCTGTGAGAAGTTGCACTTTTGTGTGTTCAGCGCACGAGAATTCAACTTTTCAAACAAGTTTTTAGTCATGCTTCGCTTTATTGATGGCTGGTTAGACCACTATTGTGGCTATAGTGTCGTGGCTGTAGATAGTAAAACGACTTTTTACAGGTATTACAAGGTTGTAGTATTCCTGGTTGTCAGACTAACGGTATCTTGATTTCTATTTTCTAAAACTTCTAGCTGTATATATGGGGCTAAATCTCTACGTTTTGTCTGAAAATTCTTCTGATAATCGACATGTGGGTTGGTCAGTCAGTCGGAATTTAGAAGAAGTTCTATCTAGTGTTTTTAATCCTATTTTTATTTACCCCACTCAAAATCAGTTAATTCGGCTAGGCAGGCTGAAAGTTTCCGATCGATATGTGTCTTTTGCACGACGCTATTGGCATCGCCTGTTTCGCGCTTGGTATGACCTAGAGCATCTGCCGGAATTGGGTTCCGGGATAAACGTGCTACTCATCGTGGGACTTGGTTCACATTTTTTACTATCGATGCATGCGCTCAGTCCTTTGCTGAAACACTTTGATGTAAAAATTGGTTATTTACTGGATGGATTTGATGCAAATCATCTTGATCCTGCCGCACTTTCCTACTTGGACTATCTGTTTACTATCAGTCAAGATACGGCTGATTTTGTGAGGAATGTTCACGGTATACGTGCAATGTTTTTGCCGCTTGCAACAAATACGCTGAATGTGGAGCTAAACCGGCAGCATCGATGGATTGATATCTTGAGCTATGGCCGTCGCAATGAGGTCATTCATCAACAGCTTAATCAACGATTCGGATGGGCACAAAGCAATCGATTTTACCTGTATTCCACTTTTTCAAAGCCGGATCTGCTTGATTGGGGCGATCATGCAATACTCCATTCGAGATTACTCAGTCATACAAAGATTAGTCTTTGCTTTGAAGCGAGTGATGTGCCACGTTTTTATCAGGATTCTCCCTTGCTATATCGCTGGTTAGAGGGCTGGCTCTACGGCTGCACGATTGTTGGGAAACGCCCGTTTGGGACGGGTGTGGCGGAGTTGATGGATTGGGAAAACAGCGCGATTGATTTTCCGAGGGACAGTGATGCGGTTGAGTTTTTGGAGTCTCTATTAGCGGATCAGGATTTTCTGGCGCATAATTCTGTCCGAAATCATTGTGAATGCCTGCTGCGGCACGACTGGCGCTATCGCCTTCGAGACATGTTGGCGATCGCCAGTTTG
Organism: Cyanobacteriota bacterium; assembly: GCA_046719575.1. GTDB lineage: Bacteria > Cyanobacteriota > Cyanobacteriia > Elainellales > Elainellaceae > Thermoleptolyngbya. Next base: position 16,231 of record JBDNCP010000033.1, on the reverse strand, counting down.
CCTATTCCAGCAAGGCTTGAGGCAGAGATTCAGGCGCTGCAAGAAAAGGGCGATCGCCTGCTGGAAGAATGTCGTGTCCCAATTTACATATAACGGCTGAATAGTCGCTCAATAGCAGCTCAATGGCTCAGCTTGAGGGCTTAGTTTAGAGGCTTAGATTCGAGTAACTCTCGAATGCCTTTGAGTTCTGCAAGGATTGCCTGCAATAACTTCTGGGTGACGGTTTCTGTCGATTCTTGAACCTGAATGGTGACTTGTTTAATCCCAAGGATGTCGGCTGCGAAGCGGGCAACTTCGTTTGGGTGAAACAGGATAGGCTCTTCGAACGATTGGCGCAGTTCTGGATTAAGCTTCGATGGGTCATAGGGCGGATTCAGGGTGTCTGGGTCGGTATTGGCATAACGGTAGACCGAAGCGCGGGAGCGATTCAGCACTTTTTGGACGGCTTCGACGGTTAGCAGCCCTTGAGGGGTGCTGGAAACGAGGTTGTCCATCGAATTTGCAGACGGGAATTCTGTAAGGATTTCATGTGTCTTAATTTTACATTACCAGTCTTACTTTGAGTCCATTTTTAAGAATATTTGTCTTATTTTAAGTCTTTTTATTAGGCAAGTTATATCAATTTGAGACTCAAAGAGAGAATGAGAGTCTTTTTATTAGACGTGCTTAAAATATTTTTTCCGTTTACTTAAAAATGGTGATCACCTAGTCTCTTTGTAAGATAAAACTTCTCAAAAATAGACTCATTTTGAGATTATTAATCTTAAAGTGAGTCCAAAATAGAGATTATATGTCTTAAATAAGACTATCTGAATTTGCGGCTTCACCCCGCTATTGTGAGCAGACCGTAAATGCTGCGATCAAACTCCTGCTCTCTTCTGTATGGGCTGTGTTAGGGTTGAGGCGGCAAAATGCACGAGTTTTCCACAGGAAGCAGGGCGATCGCTACAGCGCTATCTCTCCAACACAGCCTCCCTCATGTGGCGACCAATAAGGGCAAAAAATTAGTCCAAATTAAGTCCATCAAGCATCGATAATCCGTAAAAGTCCTTTCCAGACAGCTTTTTGGCAGCTTGACTATTTGCGTGTCCCGCAGCTAGTCAAATTGTAAGCACAAGAATCTAAGATTCGGTCAGGGATAGAGGGTCTGGTGAGTCCCCCATTCCCTGACCCCCCGATCCCTGTAAAATACTCCCTTGCACTCCACGCACACAAACTCATGGACTATCGACAAGCAGGGGTAGATGTAGAGGCAGGACGCGCCTTTGTACGGCGGATCAGTGAAATGGTCGCCAGTACGCATCGTCCGGAGGTGATGGGCGGCATTGGGGGATTTAGCGGGTTGTTTCAACTGCCGACGGGCTATCGAGAACCCGTGCTGGTGGCAGGAACGGACGGCGTAGGCACAAAACTCAAGCTGGCGCACCAGTGCGATCGCCATGAGACTGTGGGCATTGACCTGGTGGCCATGTGCGTGAATGACGTGCTGACCTGCGGCGCAGAACCACTGTTTTTTTTGGATTACCTGGCCACGGGCAAACTGGATGAAGACCAACTCGCCGCTGTGGTCGCAGGCATCACAACGGGCTGCAAGCAGGCGGGGTGTGCGCTGCTGGGGGGCGAAACAGCAGAGATGCCGGGGTTTTACCTGCCGGGAGAGTATGACCTGGCGGGCTTTTGCGTGGGTCTGGTAGAAAAGAGCCAGATTCTCGACGGGTCGCAGGTGCAAATTGGCGATGTGGCGATCGCCCTCCCTAGCAGCGGCATTCATAGCAACGGCTTTAGCCTGGTTCGCAAGATCGTAGAACAGGCCGGTCTGGAACTGGGCGAGTCTTTGCCAGAGTTGGGGAATGCCCCGCTCGGCGAGGTCTTGCTCACGCCAACACGCATTTACGTGTCGCCCGTGCTGGCGGCGCTGCGGGCTGGGCTGCCGATCCACGGCATGGCCCACATCACGGGCGGCGGCCTGCCCGAAAACCTGCCCCGCTGTCTGGGCGAGGGCCAGAGTGTGCGCGTAGACCCCACAAGCTGGACGATACCGCCGCTGTTTGCTTGGCTGGAAACTGCGGGGTCGGTGGCCCGTGCCGAGATGTTTAACACCTTCAACATGGGAATCGGCTTTGTGGTGCTGGTTCCGGGCGATCGCGCGGATGAAACCTGCCGATTCTTCCACACCCAGGGCCTTGCGGCGTGGCTCCTAGGCGAAGTCGTTGCGGGGCAAGGAGAGGTAAGGATTGAATAACAGGCCAGAGCGGTTCCTAGAGCGTTTGACAGAACTTTACCCAGAACTTTTTCCAAGGTAATTTTCAGAACGTCGCCCAGAGCGTTTGCCAGAGTGAGCCTGATCCCCTCCTTTCACCTGTCTTTGGCGATTTTGGGATGACTGCGCTAGGAATTTAACAAAACGAAATCTTTTTCGGCTGCCTTCTCATCATCTGGATCTGTCACAGTAAGAGCTATGGCCCGCGACTTCGGATCGCTGCAACAAAGGGCTGATGGAGGCGTTATGCGAGCAGTGCTAATGGCAGGGGGTTCAGGCACGCGGCTGCGACCGCTGACCTGCGATTTGCCCAAACCGATGGTGCCAATTTTGAATCGCCCAATCGCCGAGCATATTATTAACCTGCTGCGGCGGCATGGGATTACGGAAATTATCGCCACGCTGCACTATCTACCCGACGTAATGCGGGATTACTTTCAAGACGGCAGTGATTTTGGCGTGCAGATGACCTACGCCGTCGAGGAAGACCAGCCCCTCGGCACGGCGGGCTGTGTCAAAAACGTAGCGGACTTGCTCGATGAAACCTTTCTAGTGATCAGTGGCGACAGCATTACCGATATCAACCTCAGCGAGGCGATCGCCTTTCACAAGCAAAAAGGCGCAAAAGCAACGCTGGTGTTGGCGCACATCGCCAATCCGCTGGAGTTTGGCGTGGTGATTACCGACGAGGAGGGGCGCATCCGGCGGTTTTTGGAAAAGCCCTCCAGCAGTGAAATTTTCTCTGACACAGTGAACACAGGCACCTACATCCTGGAACCAGAGGTGCTAGACTACTTGCCCGCGAATGAAGAATCGGACTTTTCCAAAGATCTATTTCCGCTGCTGCTAGAAAAAGACCTGCCGCTGTATGGCTATGCAGCCAAGGGCTACTGGTGTGATGTGGGACATTTAGATGCCTATCGCGAGGCACAGTATGCGGCGCTCTATCGCCGAGTGAAGCTAGAGTTTGACGGCGAAGAGCGATCGCCCAATCTCTGGGTCGGGCAAAACACCCACATCGACCCCACCGCCCAAATCGACACGCCTGCGATTATCGGCAGCAATTGTCGGATTGGCCCCAGAGCGGCGATCGCCGCAGGCACGATCATCGGCGACAATGTGACCGTCGGAGCCGATGCCGATCTAAAGCGCCCCATCCTCTGGAACGGCGTTACGGTAGGCGACGAGGCCCACCTGCGGGCCTGCGTGGCCGCCAGGGGAACGCGGATCGATCGCCGCGCCCACGTGCTAGAAGGTGCAGTCGTCGGCTCCCTCTCGGTGATTGGCGAAGAAGCCCTGGTGAACCCCGATGTCCGCATCTGGCCTAGCAAGCGCATTGAACCGGGGGCCATTCTCAACATGAACCTGATCTGGGGCCACGCCGCCCACCGCAACCTGTTTGGGCAGCGGGGCGTGTCGGGGCTGGCCAATGTAGACATCACGCCAGAGTTTGCCGTGCGGCTGGGCGCGGCCTTTGGCTCTACGCTGAAGCCAGGAAGCCAAGTGACGGTCTCCCGCGATCAGCGCAACATTTCGCGCATGGTGTCGCGATCGCTCATTGCCGGCCTGATGTCCGTCGGCATCCATGTGCAAAACCTAGAAGCCACCGCCATCCCCGTCGCCCGCGCCGTTGCCCCCAGCCGCAACGTCGCCGCTGGGATTCACGTCCGTGTCCATCCAGAGCGCTCGGATCACATCCTGATTGAATTCTTCAACCACAAGGGCATTAATTTATCCAAAGCCCAGGAGAAAAAGATTGAAGGAGCCTACTTCAAAGAAGACTTCCGCCGCGCCCAGATCCAGGAAATCGGCAACGTGGTAACGGTGCATCAAGCCAGCGACATTTATTGCGACAGCTTTGAGAAACATCTGCGGCTGGATGCCATTCGCAGCCACAGTTCTAAAGTGGTGATCGACTACGCCTATGCCGTGTCGGGTGCGGTGCTGCCGCAAATGCTGTCAAAATTTGGCTGCGACGCGGTCGTGCTAAATGCCAGCCTCAACCCCACCGTGCCCAGCGCCCAAGACCGCGAGGCGCTGCTCAGCCAGTTGGGGCATGTGGTGGAGGCGCTGAAGGCCAATTTTGGCGTGCAGGTGTCGGCCAATGGCGAGCAGTTAATTTTGGTAGACGAAGCGGGCAGCCCAATTCGCGGCGAGTTGCTGACGGCGCTGATGATTCACATGGTGCTGACGCAGCATCCACGCGGCGCTGTGGTCGTGCCCGTGAATGCCTCCAGCGCTGCTGAGCAGATTGCCCGTCGCCACGGCGGCCAGATTCTCCGCACCCGCGCTAACCCCACCGCCCTAATGGAAGCCTGCTACACCAATCCCAACGTGGTACTAGGCGGCAGCGGCGAGATGGGCTTCATCTTTCCGCAACTGCACCCAGGCTTTGATGCGATGTTCTGCATTGCCAAGATTATTGAAATGCTCAGCCTACGATCGCAAGACATCGCCAGCAGCGCCCCCCGCACGCTGGGCCAAATCCGCCTCGACCTGCCCCGCGTCTGCCACAAGATGATCACCGTCCGCTGTCCCTGGACGGCCAAGGGTTCCCTCATGCGCCATCTGGTGGAAACGCACCCGGCTCAGCAATTGGAACTGATCGACGGCGTGAAGATTTTCAACCCGCAGCACGATAGCTGGATTTTGGTCTTGCCCGATGCGGGTGAACCGCTGGTGCATCTCTACGCCGATAGTGTCGATCGCGGCTGGGTGGATGAAACCCTGCGGGAATATCGCGCCGCTGTCCTCGCCTTCGTCGAGCGCGACGTGGGGTTGGATGACCATTCCAGCGATTGGCAAATGGGTTAAGGCAGGAACGTGGATTTTTCGCGCCGGACACACAAAAGACCGGCGCTTTCCTATGCAAGGCGCTTTCTCATACAATAGGTGGGTTGTATTCAGCGGCAGAGCCTTGATCGAGCGCTATACTTTGCCCGAAATGGGCAATCTTTGGACGGACGAGTATAAGTTTAAGACCTGGTTGCAGGTGGAAATTGCGGTCTGCGAGGCGCAGGCGGAGTTGGGCTACATTCCGGCAGACGCAGTGGAGACGATCAAGGCCAAGGCGCAGTTTGATCCAAAACGGATTTTGGAAATTGAGGCGGAAGTGCGACACGACGTGATCGCCTTCCTGACAAACGTGAATGAGTATGTTGGCGATGCGGGACGCTACATTCACCTCGGCATGACCAGCTCCGACGTGCTGGATACAGCGCTGGCGCTGCAACTGGTGGCTAGTCTAGAGGTGCTGCAATCCCATGTAGATAAGCTGGCGCAGGCGATTCGCTTTCAGGCGCAGCAGCACCGCGAAACGGTGATGATTGGGCGATCGCACGGCATTCATGCAGAACCGATTACCTTCGGCTTCAAGCTGGCGGGCTGGCTGGCGGAGGTGCTGCGCGGGCGCGATCGCCTCTGTCAGTTGCATCAAGAAATCGCTGTCGGCAAGATCTCCGGAGCCGTCGGCACCTATGCCAATTTAGATCCACGAGTTGAGGCGATCGCCTGCCAGAAGCTCGGTTTGCAGCCCGACACAGCATCGACGCAGGTCATTTCGCGCGATCGCCACGCTCAGTTCTTCAACGTGCTGGCGCTGCTGGCCGCCTCCATCGAGCGCTTCGCCGTCGAAATCCGCAACCTCCAGCGCACCGACGTACTGGAAGTCGAAGAATTCTTTTCTAAAGGGCAAAAAGGCTCCTCCGCCATGCCCCACAAGCGCAACCCAATCCGCTCCGAACGGCTGACGGGCATGGCCCGCCTGATTCGCGGCTACGCCATGACCGGGCTGGAGAACGTCGCCCTCTGGCACGAACGCGACATTTCCCACAGTTCCGTCGAGCGGGTTGCCCTGCCCGATGCCTGCATCCTTACCCACTTCATGCTAGTGGAAATGACCGACTTGGTGAAAAATCTCCAGGTCTATCCCGAAAACATGCAGCGCAATATGAACGTCTACGGCGGCGTAGTCTTCAGCCAGCGAGTCATGCTAGCGCTGGTAGAAAAAGGACTGGCCCGCGAAGCCGCCTACGCCGTCGTACAAAGCTGCGCCCACCAAGCTTGGAACACGCCCAACGGCGACTTTCACGCACTGATCGCCGCCGATGCCACGGTCAAATCGCACCTTTCACCCGAAGAAATCGAAGCCTGCTTTGACCCGAACCATCACTTGAGAAACCTAGATGTCATCTATCAGCGACTCAGCATTTAGGGCTAAGTGTTGAAGAATAAAGAGTGCTGCTGCCACAGGATGCCATCATCGCGGCAAAAAAGCTAATCCGTTACTTGCTAATGCCTTGCCCGCAAGAACAAAAGCTTTTGAACCGTCATCCTTGATTGGGAAACCAAGGGCGATCGCCCCTTTCCAGACAACATCCTTTGGAATTTTGTTTAAGTAGATAGACCAAATTAAAAAAAAGATCCTAAACCCTGGGTCGCCCGCCGCGCGGGCGGCGCAAGATCCTTGGGTTCTATGTTTATTAATGTCTACCTACTTAATAAGTTTTGTAAGTTTTGTAAGAATTGAATGGAAATCAGCAGAGTCTCTGAGGTAAGGTCGCTAAGAAGCTTAAGCAAAAAGTCTAATTGTCTCTATAAAAAACATAACTTGATGAACGTCCCCAATTGATATACAACAAACACTAGAGGGTATTTGAAAAGGGAGAGATGGCTTAAACTATCGCTACGAACCTCAAACGCTACGAACCTCAAAGAACCTCAAAAAAAGTAGAGATGTATCTCGGTGGTTCTGCGCTTGTAGTGGCGACTTCAGCCGCGCCAGCCTCACTTAAGGCAAGACTGTTTCAAGCATCCTTCTGAAGACTGCTGTCGCGCAAGGTTTACGTAGCTCATGCAACAATGGGTAGCCGATGGACTGATTGTTGGACTGGCAACGGTTGCTCTTGGTGGCGCAACCTCCGCACTATTGCCCAGAAACTCGGTTGCCAGCGTCGCCAGCAGCGGCTTAGGAGCAGTCTCTAGCTCAATCGTTTTAGCTCGGCGGAGGGCTAGCTTATTGCCTGAATCGGGCGACTCGCAGGAAAATGCCCCTGCGCCGTTGCCTGAGCCTCCAGGAGTCCTTACTTCAGAATTTCCAGCGCAAAATTTAGAAGAAAACGAGTCTCCCAATAAACCCGTTCTAGCTCTCAGCCTAACAGCCAGCCCAACCGAATATACCTTTATAGAAGAAACTGCTGAAGAGACTGAGAATCTTCAGCCTCCGCGTGGATGCCTGAGTGAAGAGGTCGCAATTGATTGGCTGGCAAATAGAGGCATTTCTGTGCTGGATCAACCAGAGCTTGATCCTCATACAGAAGCCATTTTTAATAAGCGTGCCGTTAGATTAGGTAACAAGTATAAAGACGAGGATGGACAGCCCCAGCTATCTCGTTTATTAGGGCAAATCAAGTGGTCAATTACGAATGAAAGAAATCTGACCTGTCATTTAAATAAGGCATCCCAAAAGCAAATTGGAATCATTACCCAGTTTTGCGATGACTTAGACAAAGACACTCTATTCTTCTCCCACTACAAATACTTTCGAGGTGAAAAGGTTATTCGTGCGGGCATACGAAATAGACCAGATACTAGGCGCTTTTTCACAGGAGGCTGGTTTGAGAGATTTGTAGAACACAAAGTTTCTGATTTTCTACAGCGCTCAAATTTATCTTACTCCCGTCTGATGAATCGACTTATTCAATTCTCAAATGAGGATAGTTTTGAACTAGATTTATTTTATTTGGTTGAAGGTAAGCCGCTGCTAATTGAGTGTAAAACAGGGAGGAATCGGGATGCTTATCAAAAATTTTCTGATCGTCGAAAGCGCCTCTCTGCATCACCACAAGGCGCTTTTCTCGTTATTCTTGACTTCGACCCTGCTGAAACTGAGCGGCTCAGTGCTGTTTGGAAATTTAATATTGTTGGACAAGACAACCTAATTTCCCAGATGGAAGCAGTGATTGCTTCAAGTTAGAGCGGCAATTTAGAGCCGCAGTGTTTCCGAAACTGGCTTGACGGCTGGTGATTAGAAAACGCGCCGAGCCTGCTCACGAGCCTGCTCAAATTCAGTGTCTACTTCAACAATATCGCCCAACAACATAGCCGCACCTCAAATCCGCATCTGTCGTCTGCTGCTCATAGCTTTGCTCTTACTCAGACATTCGGCGATCGCGCTTTGTATCAAACCCATGCCGCTTGGATGAGTTGCACCGACGACACAGCACTTGCAAGTTGCTTAGGTCATTTGCGCCGCCTCGCGCCAGCGGAATGATGTGATCGACCGTTAGCTCCGCTTGCTGTGGGCCAGCACCGCAGTGGTTGCATTGATGGCGATCGCGCTCCATCACATATCGCCGCACCTCCGGCGGAATCCGTATCCGTGGCGTTTTGTCCATCAGCCCGCACTATGAAGTAGCAGTTCTGTTTGCAAATCAATGGGATAGTTAGAAATGAAAAGCTCTTTTCCCTTTTCTGCTTTACCCTGCATGTAGTTGTTCATACCATACTGAAGCTCCCACTCATAAATATAGGCAAATGAAAAATTTCCACGAACTTCTTCGCAATCGTCATAAGTGATTAGCCATTTGTGAGGACAATCGTACATTAGTTGAGCAAAACGAGCGTGATCAAAGTCAATGTGTAAATTTCCTTTTTTTCCATAGAGCTTGGAATGAGTCTTACTTAGATAAGGTGGATCTAGAAAAATGAATACGTCCTCACCAGGCTCCTTCAGCAAAACGCTGTAATCTAGGTTGCTGACGCGAGTGTTTATGAAACTTTGCTTCAGAGCAGCCAATCGCTCAATAGATGATTCAGTAAATCTTCCCTTGAAAGAGGCACTTGAATACCCGCCACTTTCAATTGTGCCGGAAAAAGTAATTCGATTAAGAATAAAGAATCTTGCAGCTCTTTCTATAGAACTCATTTTGCTAGTGTCTGCTAATGCTAAGGACTCGAATAATGCTCTTCCGTCCTGCGAGTCCTTTTTGATTCTCCAAACTCTTTCCACTAGTTCATCTAAGTTCGTTTTTACTGCTAACCAGAAGTGATAGAGTTCCGGATTGATATCGTTTATCCAGCAACTCAAATCAGGATACGTTTGAGATACATAGAAAAATACTGATGCGCCACCAGCAAAGGGTTCTCGAAACTCCTTAAATTGAGTAGGTAGATGCTTTGCAATCTGAAGAATAGCCTTTTGTTTACCACCTGGATATCGTAGAGGACTCTTAATCATAGGAAATTACAACGATTGGAACCGAGACTGAACTGGCTACTGTATCAAACTTTAAACTGGGTGAGCTTCCTATTCTACTAGATGCAGTGTGCAAACGCATCGTTATCTTCCATCCATTTGTAAAATCTAAGTCCACATATTGCCGACGGACACTTGCTTGCACATCTTTTGGAAGCTCCATCTTGTCAAACTCCTGAATTTCAATTTCATTGCTCCGGGTTCTAATAATAACTTTATAATAATTTGTGGCTCCTACGAGGTATTGAAATAGATTTTCCGCACACTCTTTAGAGTGCATATTTATAAATTCACAAACCAAGTTGCAGACAGGGTTGTACAGAAACTCATGTATGCAGCTTGCAGGTAAATCTCTAAAAAACTCAAATCCTTGAGTTCTCTGAATAAATGAGTTGACAATCTTATTATAGCTCTTGGAAAAATATATCACTTCATTGTTATTATCCTCTTGAGCATATCCACAATGAGTAGGTGTCGTCCTAGGTCTTTGATGTCTCAGAGCTATGTGGTTATGCTTTATTGACAAATTTATATTTTCTTCTCCTGAAAATAGGCGAATGTCCGTTACATCAGAATTATCATTTCTATCTGGAAGTCGATCAATCTTAAGTTCTTTTCGAGCAGATATGGAAAAATTAGGCTCTAGCCAGCTTTGAGATAGAGCTTTTACTGCAAGCCTAAACTTTTGTAGCAACCTTTTGTCCACAGTCTCTAGCTTCAGATAGTCTCGTTGTTGATCCTGAATTGCCTGATCAGTTAACTTGGCACAAGCATTTATTCTCATAATGTCTTCAACGATCAAGTATTCTAAAAGACGACCATGTAGATTTGAAAGATTAGTCATATTTCCCAACATTCTTTTTGCTCTATGTGGACAACAATAATATCGACTTTATTTCGTTACTCAAGGTAGCTGTGTTTAGTGTGCCCAGAAGGGCGATCGCCACCTCCATCTAGCTCCCTGGCTAGTTTTTATTTAGTGTGCCCAAATTTTCGGTCGGATCATATTTGACCCCTGTTTGCCGAAGTGGAAGCAAAAGTTGCAAGAGAGAGATATCGTAGAATACAGTCCCTTTGGGTTCAGCAGCCTGAAACACGAGAGGTAGACCTGCAATGATTGCTCAGCCTGAGGTCAAACGCTACACCGCTGAAGAATATCTGGAACTCGAAGTTGCGTCGGAAACTCGCAACGAGTATCGTGATGGAGAAATGATTCCCATGACGAGCGGCACACCAGAACACAATAGAATCAGTGGTAATCTCTACATCACCCTCAGCCTCGGACTAAAGGGAAAGCCTTACGAGACATTTCATGTGGATCAGCGACTTTGGATTCCCAGCGTGAGCCTCTACACCTATCCCGATGTGATGGTTCTTACGAAACCGCTAGAATTGCAAGCTGGGCGAAAAGATACGGTTATAAATCCATGCTTTATTGCCGAAGTTCTCTCTCAATCTACTCAAAACTATGACCGGGGCGACAAGTTTGTTGCCTATCGAACGATTCCGACTTTTCAAGAATATCTCCTGGTTGATCAATCCAAAATACACGTTGAACATCATGTTAAAGTTGCGGAAAACCAATGGCTATTCTCAGAATATGATGACCCAACTGTTATCCTTTGTCTCCGCGTGTTAGAGCTTTCGATTCAAATTTTAGATCTGTACGAAAATATCGAGTTTTCTAATATTTGAACCATAAGCCTGACTCAAAAAATTGATTCTTCGAGTGGGTTGAACCCGGTCGTCCTAGACGGGCGATCGGGTTCAAAAAAATCATAAAGTTAGGCGATCGCCCCTTCTTCTGTTTCCACAGCCTCCGGAGTCCCTAATCCTTCAGGAGGGTCTTCGGCAGGCAGAATGACCAGATCCGCTTCACTGATTCCAGGCAACGCCTTACGATCAAGCTGCATGGTTTCTAGATACTGATTGAAGGTGGCGATCGCCTCATTGTAAGCGGCGATGCGCTGCTCCAGGTCTGCCTTTTGGCGATCGAGTTGGCGGATTTTTTCCTCAGCTTCCTTTTCTAGCACGCGGGCCAGGTAGGCGCGGGCCGCGTCATATTGCTGGAGGATGTGGTCTGCCTGCTGTTGGGCGCTGGGCAACAGATGTGCGTTTAGGGTTTGGTTGATGGTCTGGCGGAAGGTGCGGGTAATGGTGTCCTTCACCTTTTGCTCAAAGTCGAGCTTGAGTAGCTGGCGAATGGCGGGTTCCGCTTCGATCATCGTTTGGTAGTCGTAGCCGCGACAGGCTTGTTGCAGCGTTTGCCGGAGTTGCCAAATCGAGCAAGTGCCCTCGGTGTAAAACTCCGGGCGCTCGCGCACGTAGCGATCGCACTCGGTTCGCGCTTCATTTTCCAGCGCCATTGTGGCCTGGTCGCGCAGTCGGCGCAGGGCTTGCTCGATGCCGCCATCGTTGCCCAGCAGTCGATACAGATCGCGGTAATAGTCTTGCTGACGCACCCGGTCGATCAGCCGCTGAAAAAACCGCGCCATGATGTCCTGAGACGACTCCACCAGCACTTCTTCTAGCCCGTTTGCCAGGTAATAGAACGCTTCCGCCAGAATGCCCGACAGCGGCACGACCGAGTTGCGCTTGTGGCTGGCTTGCGCCTGACGATGTACCTCGCTCACTGAGAACGTATGCAGCAGTTCATCCAGACGGCTGACCATGCGGGCTTTTAGCCGCTTGAAATCGTCTTCAAACGCGGTGTTGAGGCTGCTGGCAACGGCTTCATTTACCGAGGCTTCGATATCCTGCTGAAACGATTCGCCAACGCGCTTTAGGTCGTGGCTGAGCTGGCGCAGTTCCATTGCCTTAATGCCCTCCAGGTCGCGGGGCTGGCTGCCAATGTGCTGCCAAGCGTCGAGGTATGCCTTGCGGAGAGCGATGCAGAGCGGATGCAAGTCGTCTGCGAGGGTTGACAAAAGCTGCGGGCGCTTTTCTTCGGTGAGGTAGCGGGTGATGGCATCCCGAAAGGTTTCGATGCCGCTATCGTGAATGAGTTGATCAATCAGCGATCGCCCCTGTTCGTTCAAAATTCGCACGTAGTTTTCATTGGGCGATTCATAGCTCCGCACGTCAATACGAAAGCGATCGGCAGGCAGTTTGCCTGAGTTGGCGCAATAGCGGTTGAATTCATTGATGAACTGCGGCGTGTCTTCGATTTCACCCATTTCACCATTAATGCGAATGCTATCGGCAAAGAGAGAATCCAGCCCATAGCGATCGCCCGCACTAGTATGGCGAATCTGGCTGCCATAAAATCCCAGCAGCGCACTCGTGCGATAGATCCGGTTAGTATCTTGAAACTGCTCCTGCACGAGCCGATCGAGCCGCTGCCGAAGCTGCGTGTTATACCAGGTTTCATCAATTCGGTTGAACACATAAAAGACGCGATCGCGCACGCCAGGATTACTACGGGTCGCCTCCAGCAGTTCCGTTTCTTCGCTGGTCATGTCGCCCGCTGCGGCAGGCTTCAGCACACACACCACAGCGGAAGTGTCGGGATTTTCGATCTTGCGGTAGGTCAGTTCTGCATCGCGCTTTACGGGCGCGTCGATTCCCGGTGTGTCTACAAGAACGTTGCCATCTTGCAGCAGCGGATGATGACAGTAATATTCAATCCGCTTTAGCACAGCGCTGTTGGCTCCTCGGCGGGCATAGGCGGCGGCTTCCTGGAGCGTGGCAAACTGAAACTGCTCCATTGAGTAGGTCTGGTTTTGTGTCGGGTGGATGCGATCGCCATTCGCCACAAACCCTTCCAGCAAGTAGTTCAGCGCACTGGCCTGCTTGGCCCGCTCCGACTTGCTCTCACCGCCCTCGGTGGCGATTACGTCGCGGCACAGCCCTTGCAGCAGGTTCACCACGTCGGGCTGGCGAATGTCGGCCGGAGCCGTCACGCCCAGCCGCTGGCACAGCGCCGCCGCCTGTTCGCGAATTTCTGCCTCGCTCATAAAGGTCAGCACGACGCGCTCTTTGCCCGCTTCGGCGTAGGCAATGCGACATTCCGTGCCTGTGGCGTGGCCTTCGGCGCTATAGAGCAATTCTCTCTCCAGCAGCGCGTTGATTAGCATGGATTTTCCGGCGCTAAAGGCTCCCGCAAAGACGATTTCAAACGTGGGGGCGATCGCCTTGGCCAGCGAAGCCTCGATCTGAGTCGTGTCAAGGCGCGATCGCAGCGCTGGCTCCTGGCGCAGCAGTTCCATCAAACGAGCAACCGGGACTTGTAGCGATTCGCCTTGGGGTGAAGGAGCAGTCATAACTGTGACAATCCAGTAATTGGTACATAGGTAGATTCCAACTCCAGGATTCCCATTTCGCAGCGCTTCGTGGAAGTATCAGTTCGGATTGCCACACCTCGGAGATCACGGAATTTGCCTGAAAACTAGCCCAGGAACCAGCCTGAAACTTACCCAAAACTTACTCAAAACTTACTCAAAACTTACCCGAAACCGCTTGAGTTGGCGGCAGGATACGGCGCTCAGGGCAGGGCTTGCCCGTTTTGTTCGGGGGCGATCGCCAGCAGCGTTTCAGCCGCCTGTTTTGCCCAATCATCGGGACTGGGATAGGTGGCAGCCTTTTCTACGCCGTAGACCACTTCTAGCGCGTGGGTGTGGACGGCTCCGGGCGAAAAGGTGACCGCCGCCATGCCAGCAGGCAGTTCCAGGGCGATTGCTTGGGTCAGTCCCTCGATTGCCCACTTGCTGGCGCAATAAGCGGCGGCGTTGGCGGCTCCCTGTCGTCCCCAGCGGGCACTCAGGGTCACGATAATGCCCTGCTGCTGCGCCACCATCGCCGGAAGAAATGCCCGCAGCACATTGGCGACCCCCTGCACGTTGACCGCCAGCGTCCGGTCAAACTCGGCAGCGGGCAAGTCCCAGTAGGCAGCCATCGGCGGCGTGTAGCCCGCGTTGTTGATCAGCAAATCCGGCGTGTGCTGCCCCAACACCGCCTCAGCCCAGGCATTGACCTGAGCAGGTTGGGTCACGTCTACCGTCTGAAACTGATGCGGAGCGAGGAATTGTTGCTGCAACTGGGCGATCGCCCCTCCATTCAAATCACAGCCCCAGACGAGGTGACCCAGCGCAACGAAGCGCTGAGCGAGCGATCGCCCTAGCCCCTGCCCAACACCTGTAATGACGATTCGTCTTTGCATTCGTTTTTGTGTCTTTAGGGATGCTCTAAACTTGTGTTGATGGCATACACAAAAAATTCTGCATAGAGTTCAAAGAGTTTGATTACACGTTCCAGTCCTGTGCCGACTCTGCTCAGAGTGTACTGCTGGCCCTGTCTTAAGATTTCACCTGAGATTTCAAAAGTTCGCTGAAAAACTCGCGATAGAACTCGCCATAGCCCAGGTTGAGGTGCTTGATTTGGGAGGCGATCGCCTCATGCAGCTTGGGCAGGTCGGCCATCGGCAGGGCCGGCTTGTAGTGGTGTTCAACGTGCCAGCAGTTGCCATTGGTTAGCCAGTCGGCAAAGCGGCTGGGTAAAATCGTGCGCGTGTTCACCATCATATCTGTCGTGTCTCGCTGACAGCCCCAATGTTCTGGCAGTTCAATCAGTGCGTGAACAGGCCCGGCAAACAGCAGCGGCACGAGCCAGAGATGAAGAAACACGGCGGTTTGTAGGGCAACCGTTAGCAGCATCATCGCAAACAGCAGCAGCGCCATGACTCGATAACCGCGCATCACGCTGGCGATCGCCCAGCGGGGAGCCGTTTTGCCTGCCGGGCCCATGCTCTCACGAATCGCGGCCTCATTGCCCCACAGAGAACTCAACAAGCTGTAGGCTACCGTGCGGTAGTGGCTCAGCATAGACAGGTGCAGCAAAAAGCTCAGCGGTGCGCCCAGCTTGCCAAAGTCATAGGAAAAGGATTCCTCGTCATCGGGTGTGCCCACTGCGCGATGGTGGTAGCTATGAGTAATGCTGTAGCGCGTAAACTCTACCCCCATCGGCAGCCCTAGCAGGAAGCCAATTGCCCCGCCCCAGCGCCGTCCAAAGTGCTTTTGGTGAATCATTTCGTGAGATAGCTCGACCCCGTGGGCAAACATCACGCCCAGCACAAACTGGAAAGGCAGTTTGAACGGAAACGGGAATAGAAGGATACAAGGAATAGTGATAGCGGCAATCACGCCATAAATCGCCAACTTTTTTAGAAAGCTTGCAGTAGAAACAGATAGGATCACGATACGCACTCCATCAAGCGAGAAGATTCAGAAAGAATCAAGAATTGAAAAGCTGAGTCGTATCGAGTAGGAATATAATGACGAACGCTTAATAAAAGTTAACACTAATTTTATAATTAGCCAAAGCGCTCCCAATGATATCTAGAAAACATTTGGCAGCAATTTTTCGGAAAGTTTCAGACAGGTTTAGGGTGTCGAAATCGCATGGCTAGTGGAACAAAATTGTCATGCAGGAAATACCTAAAAACTCATAAGCTTTGTCGAGCTAAAGAAGGCAGTCAGAATGGAAAAGCGCTGGTAGAACTGAACAGCGATCGCACGCTGAAAATTGGGAAACTCTTAGGGATGATCGCAGGCTGCAATTCCCAAACGCTACACAGGTTGCACCCTAGAACCATACCGTTCTAGATCAGGCTGTAACCGCTGAAAGTTCTTCATTAGGCGGCCTTGATGCGTCACGGTGGCCCGCAATAGGGCAGGCGGAAGCGCGTTTACCCAGTTATCCCCACCTAGCTTTGCCGTCAC
>JBDNCP010000032.1:0-37109 GCA_046719575.1 Cyanobacteriota bacterium | reverse complement strand
CAGCCCGCGAGAAATAGTCCGAAATCCAAAAAATTCATCGCAGGTGCGTAAGTCCTGATCCATTCAAAATAGAAGCATGGCAGACGCATAGCAAAAGTGGGGCCTAGCATAGCAGAGGAAGAATCGTCATGGATAAGCCAGCCAATCGCTTCCATAATTCTGAATGGGCCTCACCTCAATCAAACCACTATGCACCTCCTAATCAGCAACGATGACGGAATTTTTTCCTTGGGAATTCGCACCCTGGCAAACACCCTCGCCCGCGCGGGGCATCAAATCACCGTTGTCTGCCCCGACCGAGAGCGATCGGCTACCGGACATGGCCTGACCCTCCACAAACCAATTCGGGCGGAACAGGTCGAAGGCGTTTTTCAGTCCAGCGTCACGGCGTGGGCCTGTTCGGGAACCCCGTCTGACTGCGTAAAACTGGCGCTGGGAGCGCTGCTCGACAGTCCACCCGACATGGTGCTATCCGGCATCAACCACGGCTCTAACCTGGGAACCGACGTGCTGTATTCGGGAACGGTTTCGGCAGCAATGGAGGGCGTGATTGAAGGCGTGACTGGCATTGCCTTCAGCCTCACCAGCTTCTCCTCAAAAGACTTCCAGCCCGCCGCCAACTTTGCCCAGCGGCTCGTTGCCTACCTGAGCGCCAACCCGCTGCCCCAGCCGATGCTATTGAATGTCAACGTACCTGCGGTGCCCGTCGAAAAAATTGCAGGCGTGGCGGTGACCCGGCAAGGACTCCGGCGCTATGTTGACCAGTTTGAAAAGCGAATTGACCCCAGGGGCAAGACCTACTATTGGCTAGCAGGCGAACTGCTAGAAGACGTACCACAGCCCGACCTAGAACTAGTCGTCACATCACAAACCCGACTCGGCGAAGCCAGCGGAGCATGGCTCAACCAAATGATGACCGATGTGCAGGCGATTCGCCAGCATTACATCACCATCACGCCGCTGCAATATAACCTTTCTTGCGCCCACGGCTTGCATCATCTCCGGGAGTGGACATTATCGGTTGAATAAGTTGAATAAGTTGAATCGGTGAGTCAAGCGCAGCCGCCAGCCCAGCCAGCAGGACTGGGGCTGGTGACTAACAAATCTTTTTGGCTAGGCTAGGTTGAGCAACGTCAGACTTAGTACCAGCTCAGATTCGGTTGGGTTACGCTGACGCTAATCCAACCTTCGAGAGGATCAAGGTTGCAGGAGTTTTGTCTGTCAATCAGGGATCAGGGCCTGGGGTCAAGTTAAACCTAGAGCTATGGCATTGCGGTTCTGGAGCGAGTGGGGTCTGAGGATGGGCATAGATCCCTTGTCGCTTGGGAGCAGCATTGCCTCAAGTTATAGGAAACTGCGGTGAGTAATCGGTTAGTCAAAGAACGGCACCCGTTTCTTGGCAAATTTCAATCAAATTTCAAAAGGCCTTGGAATCTGAATTTTTTCTATGAATTGCGGTTGTCAGCTTTGACTGAATGAAGACCGAATGAAGCATGATGAACAAGCTGGCCACAAATTTCCGTCAGCGCTGGCAAACCCCAGCGCACCACTGAGGCTAGAAGTTTTTTGTAAGTTTGACCTTTTGAATTTGGAGCCAGCAAAATTTTTTGTGAGATTAGAGCAATGTCATGATGAAGAGGGAACTCTAGGATTAAGAATGCAGCCAGACAGTCTTTTCCCCTTTACAATGGGGCATAGACTTGGTGAATGCTCTCGTGAAGGGTCTCTTGGGTCTGGTTCTGTCTCTAGGTAGCTCAGGATGAAAAAGGGGGATGGTGCAAGCAGGGTGAAGGGTGTTCTGGGTCTTGTGGCGTCAGTCACACAGGAGTATTGCCGAGTATTTGCCAGATATTGCCGATATTGCCAATCTGGTTGATGCTACCGATAGGGTCTGGAGCTATGTTCTCAAAACGCCGAACACCTTGAAACTCCCCATCAAGAGCTGAAGCATTCACGGATGAGCGCGCACGCAATGAGAAGGTCTTGTGCAGCAGGGCCGATATCAGTCCAGTAAGAACCACACATGTCTAGCGTGAAAAACCAGTTTACGATTCATTTCTGGGGTGTGAGGGGCAGTATTGCTTGTCCTGGCGCAGAGACGGTGCGCTATGGGGGAAACACCTCCTGCGTGGAAATGCGCGTCGCTGGAGAGCGGTTGATTTTTGATGGCGGCACAGGGCTGCGGGTGCTGGGGCAGTCTTTGCTGCGCGAGATGCCGCTGCGAATTAGTATGTTCTTTACTCATTCTCATTGGGATCATATTCAGGGCTTTCCGTTTTTTGTGCCAGCCTTTGTCAAAGGCAATAAGTTTAATATTTACGGGGCGATCGCCCCTAATGGTTCTACCATCGAGCAGCGGTTGAATGACCAGATGTTGCATCCTAACTTCCCTGTGCCGCTGCAAATCATGGGGGCAGACATGAATTTCTGCGACCTAGAGATTGGCGAGTCGGTGCAGGTGGGGGACGTGTTGGTGGAAAATGCCCTGCTGAACCATCCGGGCGAGTCGGTGGGTTATCGCGTTAGTTGGGACGATCGCGCGGTTGCCTACATCACCGACACCGAGCATTTTCCCGACCGGCTAGATGAAAACGTCCTCTGGCTCTGTCGCAACGCTGACGTGGTGATCTACGATGCCACTTACACCGACGAGGAGTACTATTCCGAAAAATCTAGCAAGATTGGCTGGGGCCACTCCACTTGGCAGGAAGCGGTGAAGGTTGCGAAGGCGGCAAACGTGAAAAAACTCGTGATCTTCCACCACGACCCGCTGCATAACGATGAATTTATGGATCGTGTTCAGGAAGATACTCGAAAGCATTTTCCTAACAGCATCGTCGCCTACGAAGGGCTGGAAATTGACGTACTAGCTGAGGCAGCAGAGTCTTCTGATGATCAGCCTGCTGCTTCAGGGGCCAGTGTGTCTGCCTGAGTCTGCGATTGGAGTTTGGCATTTACCGTTTGGCATTTACCAGTTAATGTACCAGTCAATGCAGTTCTAATTCCACGTTGCTTTAGCCGCTCTGTGTCAGAATGTAAAGCGTGTGGATTACTTCCTGCTTAGAGACGGTAAAAACCCCGACAGTCGTTGCCCTGGGAAACTTTGACGGCGTTCACCTAGGGCATCAGACTGTGATTGACCCCATCCGGCTGACTGTGCAGCGATTTCAGACGACCCACGCGGCAAACTCAGGGGCGATCGCCCCAGTGCCCACTGTCGTCACGTTTCACCCCCATCCCCGCGAGTTTTTTACTGGCCAGCGCCGTGATTTGCTGACTCCGCTAGAGGAAAAGGTTGCTCAACTCAAACGGCTTGGCGTAGAGCAATTGGTGCGGCTGCCGTTTGACCGTGCCCTGTCGTGCCTGTCGCCAGAGGCATTTATTGAGCAGATTTTAGTGCGATCGCTCATGGCGCAAGCAATTAGCGTCGGAGAGAATTTTTGCTTTGGGCACCGGCGGGCGGGCACGGCGGAAGATTTGCGGGCGATCGCCGCTCGGTATGACATTCCGGTTCACATCGTGCCTATGTACAGGCTAGACGGCGAACGAGTCAGCAGTTCTACCATCCGCGACTGTTTGCAGCAGGGGCTTGTGAAACCCGCTGCGCGGCTGCTAGGACGACCTTATACGCTCGTCGGCGACGTGGTAAAGGGGCAGCAGTTGGGGCGATCGCTCGGCTTTCCGACTGCCAACCTGCGCCTGCCCGAAGAAAAGTTTTTGCCCCGCTTGGGCGTGTATGCTGTTCGAGTTTATATCCAGGATGAGGCTGTTCCTAGTGCCCCCACGCTAGATCGAACGGGGCGATCGCAACCTGGCGTGATGAACCTGGGCTATCGTCCAACAGTAGACGGCAGCCAGCGCCAAGTAGAAGTGCATCTGCTGGACTGGGCAGGCGATCTGTATGGCAAAACGCTGGTGGTCAGTCTGGAGGCGTTTCTCCGCGCCGAGCAAAAGTTTGACTCCCTCGATGCGCTCAAGGCGCAGATTCGGCAAGACTGTGACCAGGCGCGATCGCTCCTCACTACGACTTCTTCATGACCTCCCCAATTTGCTCCGACTGTTCTACCAATTCTTCCACGCTGCGGCTGCTATTTCTCTCAACCCCAGTTGCCCCATTGGGCAGCGGACTGGGCGGCGGCGTAGAGCTGACACTGTATACCCTGGCAAAGGAGATGACCCGTCGGGGACATGCGGTGAAAATCGTCGCGCCGCAAGGTTCCCATCTGCCGGAGGCAAGTGATACTCCACCGATGGCGATCGCCCAGATTCCTGGCGAGCTACAAACCAGCGCCCAAACCCAGCACTACACAGACCCCATTACCCTACCGCCGCACTCTGTGCTGGGAAATATGTGGGACTATGCCCGCCAAATGCAGCACGACTTTGATTTGCTGGTGAACTTTGCCTACGACTGGCTGCCGCTGTATCTCACGCCCTTTTTTCAGCGGCCCGTGGCGCATTTGATCAGCATGGGGTCGCTGTCAGCGGCGATGGATATGGCTATTCAGCAGGTCGCTCGCGCCTTTCCGGGCACGCTGGCCGCCCACAGCCACGCCCAGGCAGAGACTTTCCCAAACGCAAGCGGGTTTCGCGTGCTGGGCAATGGGCTGGATCTGTCGCGCTACGAGTTTTGTGCCGAGCCAGAGAATCGGCTGGGCTGGGTGGGGCGGCTGGCTCCCGAAAAAGGGCTGGAAGATGCGATCGCCCTGGCCGCCCAAACCCAAATCGCGCTCTCGGTGTGGGGAGCAATGCCCAATCCTTCCTACTGGGAGCAAATTCAGCAGCGCTATCCCGATGCGCCTGTGGAGTATCGGGGGTTTCTCTCAACGGAGCAGTTGCAGCGAGAGTTGGGCCGCTGTCGGGCACTAATCATGACCCCCAAATGGGTCGAGGCATTTGGCAATGTGGCGGTGGAAGCGCTGGCCTGCGGTGTTCCCGTTATTGCCTACCGTCGGGGTGGGCCGTCGGAAATTGTGACCGATGGAGAAACGGGCTGGCTGGTGGAGCCGGATCAAGTCGCCGAACTAGCAATGGCTGTGGGCAAGCTGGAGCAAATTGATCGTAGGGCCTGTCGCCGCCGGGCCGAAACCCACTACTCGATGCAGGCGATGGGCGATCGCACGGAGCAGTGGTTCCGTAACCTGCTCCAACAAACTGCCCCTGGCGCGATCGCCCAGACATCTGGTTAAAATTAATTAAAAATATTCAGTAAAACTCAGTTAAAACGAGGGGCTGCTCCAAAACCGGAGGATTTACAGTGCCAGGGCAATCACCCGATGCGACCTATTCCACGCCACAACCCGCCAATTACTACACTATTTTGGGGCTGCGCCATACGGCATCGGTGCAAGAGATTCGTCGCGCCTATCGAGACTTGAGCAAGCTCTATCACCCTGACACGACGGAACTGCCGCCCGACGTTGCCACAGCCAAGTTTCATGCCCTCAACGAGGCCTACGCCACGCTGAGCAGCCCAGAGCGCCGTGCCGCCTACGACCTGAAGCATGGCTATTCCCGCGTTTCGGTCATCCAGACTCCGGCAAACCTCAACCGCCCCGTTTCCGAAGCTCGTCGCTATCGCTCCAATGCTTACCTCGATCCGAGCGATCGCCCCCTCTCCGCAGGTGAACTGTTTGCCCTGTTCATCCTAGGAGTCACGTTCGTTGCCTGCCTGCTGCTGGTGCTGGCGGTGGGCGTTTCGCGGGGCGAGTTTACAATTGCCAGCCTCAAGTCTGAGCGCTTGGTAGAAATCATTCACCAGGCTACGGCTCACCCTGCTGTTTCGCCTCCCAATGTCCCTAGTCGCGAACCAGTTGACTTTCATCAGGATACCGCGAGTGACGCAGCGACAGAGTAAACGCCAACCTCCTTTGCGCTCCCCTTCCTGCCCTGTCCATCCCTCTTAACCCCTACTGCCTCACACCCCTATATGTCCCTCCCTCCCGCCGATACGCCGCTCTATAACCATCCACTGCCTGAAATTGAACAGTGGCTCATTTCGCAGGGCTGTCAGCAAGATCGCAACAATCTGCATTGCTGGTATGTGCAAAAGCCCCAGTGGGAAGCAGAAATTGTAATGGAGGTAGACTCTATTACCGTGCGCTACATTGGTGCGGGCGAAGACGGGCAAGACCTGGTGCGATCGTTTAAGTACTCTCTGAGCCGTCGGGATTTAGACGAAGCGATTTTTGTCGGGCCGTGATGCTTCTCATCAGGCCAATCATCATGCCACCAGAGACGCGATGGATTTACTGAAATCCATCGCGCTGGTCAATCTGGCTAATTTTCTATGTTAGTTAATATCAGGACTTACGCACCTGCGATGAACTTTTTGGATTTCGGACTATTTCTCGCGGGCGCAGCCCGCGAGAAATAGTCCAACTGCGTAAGCCCTAAATATGTTGGTTAAACCGAGTTGGTTAAACCGAATGTGTCAGTTGGCAGGAGCTAGGGAGAGGGGGCGATCGCACATCTCCGCTCTCGGACTTTTTCAAGCAGCTCGGCAGGTGGATTTCTCAGCGCATCGGGCGACTCTGGGCTAAACCGTCCGAGTAGCAGATAGCTAACCAGCGCCGGATATTCTCGCAGCGCCAAGAGCGATCGCCGTGCAGCCGGAATGGGCGCAGTTTCCGCATAGGGAATCACCGAAAATCCATAGCCTTCAAAGGTCAGCTTTGCTCGCTTCAGGTGGGCCAGATCGGTAATCAATATAATCTTTTGCACGCCTTGCGGCCCCAAGATTGCGGCGGTTGTCTCGGCTTCGTCTTTGGTGGTACGGGCACAGCGGGTAGCTGCTAAAACCGATAGCGGAATGTTTTGCTGCTTAAGCAATTCCGCTATCTGCTCCATGTTGTACTCCATGGTTACAAAAATCCGGGGCGATCGCCCTTGCTGGTAGAGATCCACCGCGGTCTCATAGCGTCGTCCCTCATCTCGGTGGTTGCGCGTGAGTACCACAATGGCATCGGCAGTCTGCCCCGAATCTGGCGGTAAGGCTGTGACCAGCGGATAGGTCAGCGCAGCTGCCCCCAGCGGCGAAACCATCAGCCAATACAACACCAAGGCACCCATCAGCAGGCGTGTGAGAAATTTCCGTTGTCGAATCCAGCTTTTTGAGCTGGGGATGAGCTTTGGCACACCCCACAACAGAGCCAGCAGGATTATGAATAAAAGCGTGACTTTTGTGGGATTCGTCAATAAATCCACTAATTCCCAGTTCAGGTTCGTCCAAAGTCGTCCAAGGATTCCGCGCAGGTTCGACATGGTTCACTCCAGAAAGTTACGACATAGCAGAGCAAAACAAATTGCTCCGATACAGATTCGGCAGGCGTTTTGTCAGCAATTTGTCTAGTCAGCGAGTGCGCGATTGAAGCCAGTAGGACAGGTGAACTCAGCAAACAGCTTTAGGGCTTACGCAGTTGGACTAATTTCTCGCGGGCTGCGCCCGCGAGAAATAGTCCGAAATCCAAAAAATTCATCGCATGTGCGTAAGTCCTGAGCTTAAAAATTAACGACTGTTTTTACGATTCATGAATCAATTATCTATCGCAAGCTATCTATCGCAAGCGCCTATGAAGAGAGGCGACCAAAGCGGCGATCGCGCTGTTGATAGTCCACCAGCGCCCGGTGAAACTCGGCGCGATCAAAATCCGGCCACAGCGTATCGGTAATGTAAATCTCGGCGTAGGCCATCTGCCATAGCAAAAAGTTACTAATTCGCATTTCGCCGCTGGTGCGGATCAGCAAATCTGGATCGACCGTGCCCTGAGTATATAGATGCTGAGCAAACACGGCTTCGTCGATCTCGTCGGAGTTCAGCTTGCCTTGCTCAACCTGAGTGGCGATCGCCCGACAGGCCTGCACAATCTCCTGCCGTCCGCCATAGTTCGTGGCCACCGAGAACTGAATGCCCTGATTCTGGCTGGTTTCCGCCATTGACCGCTCAATCTCAGCCCGCAGCGACGCAGGTAGCCGCGACAGATCCCCCAAAAACCGAATCCGCACCTGCTCTTCCATCATTTCGCGGAGTTCTTGACGCAGCACCCGCTCAAACAAGGTCATTAAAAAGTCCACCTCTTCCAGTGGACGACCCCAGTTTTCTGTCGAAAAGGCATAGGCGGTCAGGGCCTCAATCCCCCAATCTCGGCAGCAGCGCAACAATTCCTTCAGCGTGTCTACGCCCCGCCGATGGCCCATGATGCGCGGCAAGCCCCGCTGCTTTGCCCAGCGCCCGTTGCCGTCCATAATTACAGCAACGTGTTTTGGGAGGCGCTCCTGCTGCAAGTCTGCGGGCAGGTCTCTAAGAACGGTTGGCTTTGCTGTCATTTTTTCTCCGAGAAGCCGACTTGGAAATGCGAAAAGGAGATGGCAAAAGGAGCTTGAGTCGGTCGATAAACTGACGACCCAGACTCCGCAACTGGGGCGCAACGGGTTCCCGCTCGACCGACTGAGAAAATCGGGCAATTAGTAGTTCTCGCAGTTTGCTGCTCGTGAGGGGACGGTTCAAAATGCCGCCCTCTGCCAGAGAAATTGAACCCGTTTCTTCCGATACCACTATACAGAGGCATTGCTCCACTCGTTCAGTAATTCCCATTGCAGCCCGGTGGCGCGTGCCCAGTTGCCGAGAGGCGCTGCGCTCCGACAGGGGCAAAATCACGCCTGCTGCTGCCAGCCGCGATCCGCGAATCAGCACGGCTCCATCGTGGAGCAGCGTTGAGGTTTGAAAAATGGTTTGCAGGAGTTCCTTAGACACTTCGGCATTTAGCTTGACACCGGGAACCGAAAAATCGCGCTCATCAATGGGGCGATTGGTTTCCAAAATCAGCAGTGCGCCCGTGCGATTTTGGGATAGCTCTTTAACCGCATCGACAATTTCATCGATCACGCTGTCAGATTTGGGCAGCGCTTCGGTGGCGGGTTTCAGCAGTTGCCAGATTTCGCCGCGCCCTAGTTGTTCCAGCAGTCGCCGAAACTCTGCTTGTAGCATAAAGGCCATGGCCACCGCCGACCCAATGACCAGCTTTTCCAGCACAAAGCTGAGCAGTTGTAGGCTAAGGGCTTTGCTGAGGGCCGAAGCCAGCATGAGCAAGATTAGCCCCCGCACCATCCAGAGCGTGCGGCGATCGCCAATAATGACCAGCACCATATAGGTCAGCATCAGCACCAATAAGACATCAATCCCATGCAGTAGCAAGGACTGAGTCCAGCCAGGGTTTGTCAGCCATTGCTTTAGCAAAGATCCCATCAGTTAATTGGTGCTAGGCATTATGCCCCGTGTAAATTGCAGCTATGGCAGGCGCGATCGCACCTGAAAACAGATTTTAAGAATGTAGTTAGGAACAGATATCTCCCAAGATCTGTGGCAAAACGTCCAAAAACGCCTCTTTGCCACAGAGCAGGCTGTGAAGACCTCAAACCTCCGGTTACACCCCCGATCAGCCATCAAAAAGCTGTATTACGGAGGACAGAACGCACCCCCTATTGTAAGAGCGGGAGGCAAGAAGAACCAGTGAGTGATGGATGGGATCGAAAAACCAGGCGTTTTCCCTTTCCCTGATACACGTCATCAGTAGATGACTCCGGAGAGCAACCTGGGGAAGTATTTGGAAAGCTGTTTGGGAAACTATTTGGGCGACCCTTGCGGGAAGCGAGCGGGATGGCGCTTGGAGGGGAATGTGGGCGATCGCCCGCTGCTTCATGCTTACCAAGCACCAACCAGATCCCTACAGGTCTGCTCGCCAGGTCACTATCGAACGACTCACGCTTTGATTCATGATCTGAATTCCCCTCTTCATTACCCTCTTCTCAGGCCGCTTTTCCCAGACAGCCCTCAGTCTTCGCGCCGCACCAATCGCTCCGGCAGCCGATCCTGGCGGATCAGGTCTTCCACCGTTTCCCGCTGCAAGATCAGGCTGGCATCGCCCTGGTTGACCAGCACCGCCGCCGGGCGGGGCAAGCGGTTGTAGTTGGAGGCCATGCTGTAGTTGTATGCGCCAGTGCCCAGCACCACCAGCACATCCCCTGGCTCGGTGGGCGGCAGTTTTGCGTCTTTGATCACGATGTCACCCGACTCGCAGTGCTTTCCGGCGATCGCCACCGATTCTGTCATCGGAGCCGACAGCTTGTTGGCTACCACTGCACGATAGACTGACTGATAGGTAATCGGGCGGGGATTGTCGGACATGCCGCCATCGACGGTGACGTAGGTGCGAATTCCTGGCACGGTCTTTTGTCCGCCCACTCGATAAGCCGTGACGCAGGCTGACCCAATGAGCGATCGCCCTGGTTCGGCAATCAGCCGGGGCAGCGCCACACCCTGCTGCTGGCAAGCGCGGATGATGCCCTCGCAAATCACCTTTACCCACTCGTCAATGCTCGGCGGGTCGTCCGATTCTGTATAGCGAATGCCCAATCCGCCGCCGATATCCAGTTCGCTAATGGGCAGACCGTATTGCGCCGCTTTGCTCAGCCATTGCACCATCACCCCTGTCAAATCTTGATGAGCCTGTAGCTCAAAAATCTGCGACCCGATGTGGGCGTGCAGCCCCACACACAGCAGCGCGGGCTGCTGGCTGACATAGGCAAAGACTTCGTCCAACTGCTCAGGATCAAAGCCAAACTTGCTGTCGAGGTGGCCGGTGCGGATGTATTCATGAGTGTGGCACTCGATGCCAGGGGTGAGGCGCAGCAGAATGCGAATCGGCTGGCTGCTGGCGGTTTCCAAATCGGTCGCCAGAGAAACCAGGGTTTTCAACTCCTGCCAATTGTCTACGACAATCGTGCAGCCCACGCTGACGGCCAGCGACAGTTCCTCGACTGACTTGTTGTTGCCATGCAGATAAATCTTGTCCGCCGACACGCCTGCTTGCAGCGCAGTGTAGAGTTCGCCGCCAGAGACCACATCCAGCCCCAGCCCTTCGCTGTCTACCACCGCGCACACCGCCAGACAGTTCCACGCTTTGGAGGCGTAGATCACCAGCGACTCGCCCGGATAGTATTGGCGAAACGCCTCGCGATATTGGCGGCAGGCCGTCCGCAGCGTTTCCTCGTCCAATATATAGAGGGGCGAGCCAAACCGTTCTACGAGTGTCGCCACGTCGCAGCCGCCGATTTCGAGGTGATCTTGCGCGTTGGCGCGGGCGGTCAGTGGCATCAGAAATTGGTTGGGCGAAGGCGTAGCAGCATCAAGCGCGGGCAAATATTGACGACCAGAGTTGTCTAGAGCAGGTGCAGGAGTCGAAACCATCGGGCGGAACTGTCCTTATCTTTACAGAGGGGTATCTTTAACAGAGGGGATTTTCGAGAAAAGTCTTTCGGCAGGGTTTACAGACGAGTGCCAGTTTTTCTAGTTTACAATTGGCTCTTGCCCTTCCTGGGGAATTCAGGATTGATTTTCTGCATGACGCAAATGCATGGATGCAATACATCTCTCGCTGCTAGGGCCAGCGCAGGTTGCGGCGGCTGTGGCGCTGGATCAGCAGTGTTTGGGGGGTTTGTGGACTGCGGACGGCTATCTCAGAGAAATTGACAGTCCCAATAGCGTGCTGCTGGCGCTGACGGCAAATCCAGCGGGGGATACAGAGCCATCGCTCATTGGGCTGGGCTGTGTGTGGATGATTCTAGATGAGGCGCATATCACTACGCTGGCGGTGCATCCGGCGTGGCGGGGGCGCGGGCTGGGGCAACTGCTATTGACGGCGCTGATGCAGGCGGCGTGGCAGCGCCAGATGGGCTGGGCGACGCTGGAGGTGAGAGCATCTAATGCAGGGGCGATCGCCCTTTATCGCAAATTTGGCTTCACCGACGTAGGACTGCGGCCGCGCTATTACCAAAACCCTGAAGAAGACGCGCTCATTCTATGGCGCAAAGGGCTACAAGCGCCAGACTTTTCCGACACGCTGCGGATCTGGTGGGGCTGGGTGGGCGATCGCCATCGCCAGCACGACTGGCATTTGATCCCGAATTTAACAGATACAAACGATACCAATTTTTCCATTTCACCTCTTGACATAGGTATCTTTTCCTAGCAAGATCCCCTCGGAGTGGCAAAAGTGCGATCGCATTCTGCACTGCGCTCGATTCGGGATCAGGATCTTGGTTGGCATCGGTTGTCTCCGTCAGGCAGCCGGGTGGATTCACCTACCCTATGCTAGAATCAGCAGTACCGGCACGCAGCAGGTGATAGAGACTGCCATGTTTGAACGCTTCACAGAGAAAGCCATTAAGGTGATCATGCTTGCCCAGGAAGAAGCTCGTCGCCTGGGTCATAACTTTGTAGGAACGGAACAGATCCTCCTGGGTCTGATTGGAGAAGGGACCGGCGTCGCCGCCAAAGTGTTGAAATCGATGGGTGTCAATCTGAAGGACGCTCGGATTGAGGTTGAAAAGATCATCGGTCGCGGGTCGGGCTTTGTGGCGGTTGAGATTCCCTTTACCCCACGGGCCAAGCGAGTTTTGGAACTGTCCCTCGAAGAAGCCCGCCAGCTCGGACACAATTACATCGGTACAGAACACCTCCTTTTGGGACTGATTCGCGAAGGTGAAGGTGTGGCCGCCCGGGTTCTCGAAAACCTGGGCGTTGATCTCTCTAAGGTTCGCACTCAGGTCATTCGGATGCTGGGCGAAACGGCTGAGGTCACACCCGGCGGCAGCCAGGGACGCACCAAAACCCCCACGCTGGACGAGTTTGGCTCGAACCTGACCCAGATGGCGGGCGAAGGCAAGCTTGATCCCGTTGTTGGTCGCCAAAAAGAGATCGAGCGGGTGATCCAGATTCTCGGTCGTCGCACCAAGAACAATCCGGTGCTGATTGGGGAACCCGGCGTGGGCAAGACGGCGATCGCCGAAGGGCTGGCCCAGCGCATCTCCAGCGGCGACGTGCCTGACATTCTGGAAGAAAAGCGCGTGGTGACCCTCGACATCGGCTTGCTGGTGGCGGGAACCAAGTATCGCGGTGAGTTTGAGGAACGCCTCAAAAAGATCATGGACGAGATCCGCCAGGCGGGGAACGTCATTCTGGTGATCGACGAAGTTCATACGCTGATCGGTGCGGGTGCTGCGGAAGGGGCGATTGACGCTGCCAACATCCTAAAGCCTGCGCTGGCCCGAGGTGAACTCCAGTGCATCGGCGCAACCACGCTGGATGAATACCGCAAGCACATTGAGCGCGATGCTGCGCTGGAGCGCCGCTTCCAGCCCGTGATGGTGGGCGAGCCTTCGGTGCAAGACACGATCGAGATCCTGCGGGGTCTGCGCGATCGCTACGAACAGCACCACAAGCTAAAAATCTCGGACGCAGCGCTGGAAGCCGCTGCCAAGCTCTCTGACCGCTACATCTCTGACCGCTTCTTGCCTGATAAGGCGATCGACCTGATCGACGAAGCGGGTTCTCGTGTCCGTCTGTTCCATTCGCAGATGCCCCCGGCGGCGAAGGAACTGGACAAGGAACTGCGCCAGGTGCAGAAAGAGAAGGACGATGCCGTTCGCAATCAGGACTTTGAGCGGGCAGGCGAATTGCGCGATCGCGAGATGGAGCTACGGGCCGAAATCCGGGCGATCGTCCAGTCCAAACAAAGCGAAGCCACTGGCGGCGAAGATTCTCCCGTCGTGACGGAAGAAGACATCGCCCAAATTGTTGCAGCGTGGACGGGTGTTCCGGTCAACAAGCTGACGGAAACCGAGTCCGAGAAGCTGCTGCACATGGAAGACACGCTGCACAATCGCCTGATTGGTCAGGACGAAGCGGTGAAAGCTGTGTCTCGCGCCATCCGCCGCGCCCGCGTCGGTCTGAAGAATCCCAACCGCCCGATCGCCAGCTTTATCTTCTCTGGCCCCACCGGGGTCGGCAAGACGGAGCTAACGAAGGCGCTAGCGGCCTACTTCTTCGGCTCCGAAGACGCGATGATTCGCCTGGATATGTCGGAATATATGGAGCGGCACACCGTTTCCAAGCTGATCGGCTCGCCTCCGGGCTACGTCGGCTACAACGAAGGCGGTCAGCTTACCGAAGCGGTTCGCCGTCGCCCCTATACCGTGGTGCTGTTCGACGAAATCGAAAAAGCCCACCCCGACGTGTTCAACATGCTGCTGCAAATCCTGGAAGACGGTCGCCTGACCGATGCCAAGGGTCGCACGGTGGATTTCAAGAACACCCTGCTGATCATGACTTCCAACATCGGTTCCAAAGTGATCGAGAAGGGCGGCGGTGGACTAGGCTTTGACTTGTCTTCCGAAGACATGGCCGAGTCGCAATACAACCGCATTCGCTCCCTGGTGAATGAGGAGCTGAAGCAATACTTCCGCCCTGAGTTCCTCAACCGTCTGGACGAGATCATCGTCTTCCGCCAGTTGACGAAGGACGAGGTGAAGCGGATTGGCGACATTCTTCTGCGGGAGGTGTCGGGTCGTCTGCTAGAGCAGGGCATTACGCTCGAAGTCACCGAGAAGTTCAAAGACCGCTTGGTGGAAGAAGGCTACAATCCCAGCTATGGCGCTCGTCCGCTGCGCCGCGCTATTATGCGCCTGCTAGAAGACTCTCTGGCTGAGGAAATCCTCTCTGGGCGAGTCAAGGATGGCGATGTGGCCGTCGTTGATGTGGGCGAAGATGGGCAGGTTAAGGTGAGTCCTGGTGAAAAGCGGGAGTTGCTGCCTCAGTCTGCGGAGTAGCTCTGCATCAGCACGATTTTACTCAGCATAGCTTTACGTTGAAGGCTGGGTTGCCCACTGGGTGACCCAGTTTTTTGCGCCGATTCTGGCGGGATTCTGGTGATGCCTTTCACCCACTCCCCTCCGTTTGGTAGAATCAAATGCTTGACATTTGCAAGATTTAGCGATTTGCAAACCCATTAACCCTCGCTTCACGGAGATTCCTTCCCTATGGCTCGGATGTATTATGATGCGGACGCGAATTTGGACGTTTTGGCCGGCAAGACGATTGCCATTATTGGCTATGGCTCTCAGGGCCATGCCCACGCGCTCAACCTGCGCGACAGCGGGCTGAATGTAGTGGTCGGTCTATATCCGGGCAGCAAGTCGGCAGCCAAAGCCGAAGCAGAAGGGCTGACCGTGAAGACTGTCAGCGATGCCGCTGCTGCTGCTGATTTCATTATGATCTTGCTGCCGGATGAGGTCATGAAGACGGTCTACAAACACGAGATCGAGGCGCAGCTTACGGCTGGCAAGGTGCTAGCGTTTGCCCACGGGTTTAACATTCACTTCGCGCAAATTGTTCCCCCGGCGGATGTGGATGTGGTGATGGTGGCTCCCAAGGGGCCGGGGCATCTAGTGCGCCGCACCTACGAGCAGGGCGAGGGCGTTCCGGCGCTGTTTGCGGTATATCAAGACGCAACGGGACGGGCACGCGATCGCGCGATGGCCTACGCCAAAGGCATCGGCGGCACCCGCGCAGGCATTCTGGAAACCACCTTCCGCGAAGAAACCGAAACTGACCTGTTTGGCGAACAGGTGGTGCTGTGTGGCGGTCTCAGCGCGCTGATCAAGGCGGGTTTTGAGACACTGGTGGAAGCGGGCTATCAGCCTGAGTTGGCTTATTTCGAGTGCCTGCATGAAGTGAAGCTGATTGTGGATCTGATTGTAGAAGGCGGTCTGGCAAAGATGCGCGACAGTATTTCCAACACGGCGGAATATGGCGACCTAACTCGCGGCCCGCGTATCGTCACCGATGAAACCCGTGCAGAAATGAAGAAGATTCTGACTGAGATTCAGACGGGACAATTTGCCCGCGAGTTCGTGCTGGAGAATCAGGCTGGTAAACCTGGCTTCACGGCTATGCGCCGCCGCGAGGCAGAGCATCCCATAGAGGAAGTCGGTAAGGATCTGCGAGCCATGTTTAGCTGGCTGAAGAAAGCCTAGTTTGAGGTGACTGCGCCGCAGCGCCGCTGTGAGAAAATTTGGAGCTTAGGGCTTGGAAAGACCTGTTTGGTGCGATCGCCAGACAGGTTTTTTGATGATTTGGAGGATTTCTCTCTAGCGGCATAGACGGACTGACGTGCGATCGCCGCCTAGGGCAGAGGAACTCCGGCTTGAGGACAGATTATCTTACGGTTGCATCGTTAGTCTTGACTCACTGCTTCTACTCGTCGGTCACTCCTTATGAAGACCATCCTGACCCATAGCCCAATTGCGATCGCCATTTTTTGGATTTCGATTTATCTGGGACTGACGCTCTTCCCCCTGTTGATCCTGCTGCTGTATCCGCCAATGGCTGATGAGGCGCGGGGATTTTGGGTCGAGTTTTCGGTGGCGCTGGGATTTGTGGGGCTGGCGATGATGGCGCTGCAATTTGCGCTGACGGCGCGGATCAACCGGGTCGAAGCGTCCTACGGCATTGACATTATTCTGCAATTTCACCGCTATATTTCCATTGTGGCGGTGCTGTTTATCCTGGTGCATCCGGCGATTTTGTTTATGAATCGGCCCGAAACCCTGGCGCTGCTCAACTTTCCTGAAGCGCCGTGGCGGGCCCGATTTGCTGTCCTGGGAACGCTGGCACTGGTGGCGCTGGTTGTTACCTCGATCTGGCGCAAGCGGCTGAAAATTCCCTACGAGGCATGGCGCACCCTGCACGGGCTGTTGGCAGTGCTGGCGCTGGGGCTGGGGATGGCACACGCGATTGGGGTCGGCTATTATCTGTCGCTGTTTTGGAAGACGGTGCTGTGGGGGGCGATCGCCCTGGCTGCCCTCTGGCTGCTGGTCTATGTGCGCCTAGTAAAACCGTGGATGATGCTGAAAAAGCCCTATCTGGTAGAAGCTGTCGAGTCTCAGCGGGGCGATAGCTGGACGCTGGCGCTGCGGCCCCACGGACACGATGGCTTTACCTTTCAGCCGGGACAGTTCGCCTGGATCACGCTGGACGTGTCGCCCTTCCACATGCGCGAACACCCCTTCTCGATGTCTTCCAGCGGCAGCCAGCCCGACCGCATTGAGTTTACCATCAAGGCGCTGGGCGACTTTACCCGCGAGATCAAGCAAGTGCTGCCAGGAACGCGGGCCTATCTGGACGGGCCCTATGGCGTGTTTACGAGCGATCGCTACCCAGATACCGCTGGGTTTGTCTTCATCGCTGGGGGCATCGGCATCACGCCGTTTATGAGCATCCTGACCACCCACGCCGAGCGCGGCGACGATCGCCCCCATTTGCTGATCTACGCGGGCGATCGCTGGGACGACCTCACCTTCCGTGAAGAGTTGGAAGCCTTACAGGAAAAGCTGGATTTGCAAATCGTCTTTGTGCTGCGCCATCCGCATGAAGGCTGGACGGGTGAATCGGGCTATGTCGATGAGGCGCTGCTAGAGCGCTACATTCCCCACTATCGCGGCAGCCGTCAATACTTTATCTGCGCCAGCCCTCGCATGATGGATGCGGTCGAAGCCGGACTCAACCATCTTCATGTGCCGCCTACGCACATCCATATGGAACATTTCAACCTGGTGTAAGTAGGTGGACATAAATAAACATAAAAAAACATAAAACCAAGAACCCTACGCTGCCCGCGCAGCGAGCGGCTCAGGGTTTAGGATCTGTTTTTTAACTTGGTCTATCTACCTTATTTACTAGACTTCTTGCGTGAATCGTGGCGCGGTACCGCCGCGCCACGATTCACGCCCTCAAAACAGCATTCATGCAAGAGGTTTACTGAATTTCCAACTAAGTTCTAACCCCTAACCCCTCATGCGCTACATCCTAATGCTGCAATTAGTCTCGATCATCACCCTCAATCTGGTGATGGGGTCTGCGCTATTTGCCTGGTTGCAAAGCCGGCCTACCCATAGAGCGCCCAACGCTGCACCAGATCGGCAAAGTCTGAATATCCTGAAAGAAACAGAATAGAGAAACAGACTAGGTAATTAACCCGGCGATTGAGCGTCTAGCCGGGTTACCTAGCCATTGTCTCCACTAGGGGTCACCAGCACCTCACCCTTCAGCATCCGCTGCGCCGCATCGAGCAGCATTTCCTCTAGATACGGCTTGGTAAAGTAACCCTTGGCTCCAAGCTGGATGGCCATTTGACGATGGCGATCGGCTCCGCGAGAAGTCAGCATGGCGATTGGAATATGGGTCAGGTGTGCGTCTTTTTGCATTCGAGACAGTAGTTCTAGCCCGTCCATGCGGGGCATCTCGATGTCGCAGAAGACCAGATCACAGGGCAAGCCAGAGCGGAGCTTCTCCCAGGCTTCTTGACCGTCGCGAGCTTGCTCCACGCGATAGCCAATTTTGGCGAAGGTCATCGACAGCAGTTCGCGCACCGTGATGGAGTCGTCCACAATCAGTACTGTGGGTTCTTGCTTTGTATCGGCAGCATCGGCCGGTGGCTCTTCGCTGACTTCCCACAGGGAACTACCTGCTTCGCGGCGGATGCGGCCCATCGACAGGTCGATGAGTTCCAGCACGTCGGCGATGGGCATGATGCGTCCGTCGCCTAGCACGGTTGCCCCAGCAATGCCCAGCGGCTTGGGCACGGGGCCTTCAAGCTGCTTGATTACGATTTCCTGCTCACCCAAGACCTGATCAACTTGCAGAGCTAGGTAGCTGCCCGCGTTGCTCCGCAGCATGACCACCGATATTATGTCGTCTTCCTGATTGCCACCATAAACACTGCCACGACCCAAGCTGCGGTTGTATTTCAACAGGTTCGACAAGGGCTGGAAGGGCAACAATTGATCGCGCCACTGGATACAGGATTGACCTTCGCTATTAATCTGGATGCGATCGCGCGGGACATCTAGCATATCCTGCACCCCGTCCATCGGGAAGGCAATGCGGGCGCGATTGCTGATGCAGCACAGCGCCTTTGAGATACTCAGCGTCAGCGGCAGGCGGATGGTAAACGTCGTGCCACGACCGATGGAGGAGTCGATGTTGATTACGCCACGAATTTCGTTGAGGCTGGTGCGAACCACGTCCATGCCGACACCGCGCCCGGCCAGGTCGTCGGCCTTGTCGCGGGTGCTAAAGCCGTGATGAAAGAGCAGGTCATACACATCCAGCCGAGACATATTTTTGGCTTCGGCGGGGGTGATTAGCCCACGGGCGATCGCCTTTTGTTTCACCAGTTCTGGGTCAATGCCTGCGCCATCGTCGCTGACAGAAATCACAGTCTGGTTGCCTTGGTGGAAGGTACGAACTGTAATTCGCCCTGTTGGTGGTTTACCCATAGCAACCCGTTCCTGGGGCGACTCGATGCCGTGGGTAATGGCATTATTGACCAGATGGGTCATCGGGTCATAAAGCTGCTCCAAGATCATCTTGTCGATCAGGGTTTCGCGTCCCTCAATCACGAGTTCTGCCTGCTTGCCACAGCGCAGAGAGATGTCGCGAACCGCACGCGGCAGGCGATCAGCAGTTTGGGCGAAGGGCACCATTCGGGTACGAGTCAGCCCTTCCTGAAGTTGCGTGGTGATCTGGCGGAAGTTGCGGGTAATTTGATCGGTCTCTTCCACCACGAAGTCAATGTCCGATGCTGATTCTCGAACCCGCACAATTAGCTCGATCATCTCCTGTGAAAGGGTATGGAAGCCCGTGAACCGATCCATCTCTAGCGCGTCGAAGCTAACGCCCGTTGCATGGTTACTTTGGCTGCCGCTGGGGGCGCTACCGGGGGACGTAAAGACAGAGGCCTTGCGTCCAGAGAGCAGGGAACTTTCCAGGAGCGATCGCTCGTACAGGTCGCGCATCCGCTGGCCCACATCGCTCAACTGCTGCACTTGATAGAGCAGGTTGTCAAGGAACTGCCGCAGCCGCTCCTCGGCTTGCTCCAGGCTGTTGCGGTTGACAACCAGTTCCCCCACCAAGTTGTTGAGGTTATCCAGGTTTTTGACCGATACGCGCATGGTCTGGTCAGCCAGAGTGGGCGCGTTGCGGCGTGTTGCGGGGCGGCGAGCCGCAGCAGCATTCCGAGCGGCCCGCATCGTGGGAATATCAGACAGGGTTTGGTCGGCGTTTTCTAGCAGTCGCTCCAGATCCTCAAACTCGTCCGCCTCGGCGGCGCTGGTTTCTGGGGGAGCAGTGGGTGGAACGGAGGTGGTATCTCCGTCGAGCAGCGCCTCTAGATCTGCAAAGTCATCATCAGCCTCCGTGCCAAATCCTGAAACAGGCAGTTCGGAGGCAGTTGTGGCAGTTTCTTCTTCGAGCAGTGCATCCAGGTCTGCAAAGGCATCCACGTCTTCATCCGCAGCACTAGCAGCGGTAGATGAACTAGACTCTGCCAGCAGATCCTCTAAATCAGCAAAATCATCACGGGGTTCTGATGCGTCGTTAAACAGACTGTCTTCGCTGAGATCCAGTCCCAAACCCGACGAAACGGTTTCGTCGGGATTACCCAACAGCAGATCCAAATCGCCAAAATCGGCTACGGCAGCGGCGGCTTCGGGATTGGGGGCGATCGCCTCCAGAGGTTTGCTGGAGAGCAACGGTTCCTCAACCAACAGGGCTTCTTCAACCGCCAGTTCTTCAACCGCCAGTTCTTCAGCAGCAACACTGTCCCCGCTGTCGATTGCGCCTTCAACCACGAGGTCTGCGTCCGCCTGTGGCTCTTCTTCAACTGCTATTTCTTCTGGCTGTGGTTCTTCCAGCAATGCATCCAATGCATCCAGAGCATCTAAGACTCCGGGATCTGCCTCCGAAAACAGGTCGCCCTCATCGAGATGTTCCTCTGTGTCCAGATCTGCTGCGTCCAAATCTGAGCTGATGTTGATGAGGTCTAACTCATCTTCTGTAGCAACACCTTCTGTAGCAACACCTTCTGTAGCAACACCGTCTTCTGTTGCGGCAAGGTCAGCACCAGTAGCAGGTTCCTCTAGAATGTTTGCGTCTAGAATGTTTGCGTCCCAGTTGCTCAGGTCAAAGGTTTGGTTAATCGCGGGAGAGAGTTCTGGTGTGTCTTCGTCGGGCAAGTCATCTAGGCTGTCCCAAATCGATTGGGCCGTTGGCCCAGAGTCCCACAAATCAGCCGTAACATCCTGATCGGCTTCCACATCCCACATCGCCGGAGCCGGCGTCAGGGACGCCAGCCCCTCTTCGGAATCCAGCGCATCTAGCCAGGAGGTCGGCTGAGCAGCCGCATCCTCTGGAGAATTAACCTCTAGGTCGAGTCCCAAGTCAAGATCGCTCGATTCTGATCCATTAATCGCTAAAAGATCTTCAGCCGCAGACCACTGATCAGCAGAGGTATCTTCACCCATTTCTGCTGCGGGTGGCTCAAACAGGATAGCCAAATCCGCCTCAGCCATTGTTTCTGCTTCATCCTCTGCCGTAACCAGCGCTTCTGGCTCTAGATCGTTGCCCAAGTCTGCAAAAAAGTCATCTAGTGCATCAAGCTGCTGGTCGGATTCGGAGACCGCAGGCAAATCCAAAAAGCTGTTGTCTGTCCCTTCATTGAGTCCGTCTAGCAAGGCAGCATCCAGATCATCTAATCCAGGAAAACTTGAAGCTGAAGACGCTTCGACAAATACATCCCCATCCAGAGATGTCTCCTCAGTCATCGCAGACAGATCAGGCGTGGTAAACGGATCGAGATTATGCAATTGCAGTTCTGGCAATTGCGGTTCTGGCTGCGCTGCAAACAAAGCCTCTGAGGAATCATTAAGCTGGGCCGCGCTGTTTGCCGCAGCATTTAGAATTGCAGAGATGTCTTCGTCCGGATCGTCGGTCGCGCTTTCAAAACTGCTGGAATCGTCACCGGCACCGTAGGATTCTAGACCACCCTCTAGCTCCAGCTCTAAATCACTTAGCTCGCCAGTAGTGCCTTGCCCAAAGAGCAGATCCGAGAAGTCGCTTGTCGGGTCAGGCTCCAGAGGTTCTGGCAAGTCTACTTCGATTTCGGACAAGATTTCCTCCTGCCAGATGATTCCTAAGTCAGGCGCTTCGTGTTCAAACAGGTCGGCCAGGCTATTCAGTTCCGCTATGCCGACTTCCGGCCCATTTTGATCAGACCCGGCAGGAGAATCGGCTGTGGCAAAATCCAGTTCTTCTAAGCCGCTGGGCATATCCGATACATCTAGCCTTGGGGCATTGTCACCTGCTGAGGTGAGGGAGGTTGGCGTATCTGAAGCAGCGTAATCTGGCAGGTCAAAATCGGAGGTGTCGAGCGACTGTTCAAAATCGTTGCTGCGATCGCCCAGTAACTCCTGTTCGTTAGCCGCCGCACTAAATGCTGCATC
Organism: Cyanobacteriota bacterium; assembly: GCA_046719575.1. Classification (GTDB taxonomy): domain Bacteria; phylum Cyanobacteriota; class Cyanobacteriia; order Elainellales; family Elainellaceae; genus Thermoleptolyngbya. The sequence continues at coordinate 14,933 of JBDNCP010000032.1, read as the reverse complement.
GAAGTTTAGCGGGTCAAGTTCTAGGGATGTGTCGGGTGTATCTAGCACTTCGGCTTCTGGCAACCCGAACCCGGCATCGTCTATGCCGCCATCTGTGGTGGGTGGAACAGAGAGCCAATCCGCAGCGGATTCCAGCGGCAGATCGTTGATGCTAGGCTGGAGTTGGAGCAGGGCTTCGCTGGGGGTGATGTCGGCGGCACGGCCTGCCAGCACTTGCTCTTGTGCCTGCTTGATGTCTTTGATAACAACGGGCGCAAGGGTGCGAAACTCGTTGTCGGGATGGGCGATCGCCCTTTCTGCCAGAGAGAGCAAATCTGCCCAGGCGGGCAAGTCAAACGGATCGCCGTAGCCACTTAGGGTGCGGCAGAGGGATTGAAGCTGCTGGCGGGTCGCGTTGCTGTCTGCCTGCTTGAAGAGTTGCAGCATTTCTCGCAGACGAGCGGGCACATCGCTCTGAAACATCAGCAGAAGGGCACTTTCTTCGGCGATCGCAGGCTGCGGCGCGGGTGCAGGGGGTGTCTTTGCGGAGGGAATGGCTAGCTCCACATCCTCCGGCGGCGTCCCACCCGATTGGGCGACCAGTCGAGATAAATGCTCATTAATCTGTCCAAAAATCGGCTCGACCCCAGCCATGACCTCGGCAGATTTGTCATCCGTCAACCCGAAGGGTCCCTGGAGATGATCTAGTAGCTCTCGCAGCGCGTCGAACACGCTCAACAGGAGGGTTTCTAGGGTTTGATCGACCCGAACCGGGCACTCTTTCAGCACCTTGAAGTAGTCTTCTAGGCGATGGGAGGTGTTTTGAATGCTATCTAGCCCCAGCATAGCCGCGCCGCCCTTGACCGAGTGCGCCGCACGGAACACCTCGCTGACCATCTCCGAGTCTTCAATGGTGGCTTGCAAATTGAGCAACCCCTGCTCGATGGTGTTCAGATGGTCTTTTGCTTCTTCGATGAAGTAGCCCAGGATGCGCTGTTGTTGTTCCGACAGCATAGCGGTGTTCCTTTTAGATGGGGAAAATGCGCGAAATGAAGATGGGGTGAGCGGTTTGAAAGGCAAGAGGGGGAATCCCCTCAAAATTTAACCTAATGTACCCGAATCCATCCAAAGCTCCATCAAGTGCCAAGATCAAAAAGTCGGTGGGGAAACTACGGAAGTAGAATATTACTTCTCAACGCGGAAACGCTCCACTGAGTTCAGCAGGTCGCGGGCAACACCGACCAGGTTTTGCAGCGAAGCCGACACGCGCTGCGCTTCCTGAGAGGTTTCCTGGGCGGTCAATTCTACCGATTGCATCACCTGAGCAACAGCGCGGGAAGTTTCCGTTTGCTCGATGGTGTCTGTTGTAATAGAGCGCACTAGCACGTCAATACGGTTCGACACCTGAATGATGTCTTCGAGCGATCGCTTCGCCTGTTCTGCCAAACGGGTGCCCTCGATCACCTGCTGCGTGCCTTCTTCCATCGCAGTCATCACCGAGCTAGTCTCGCTTTGAATTTGCAACACAATTTGCTCGATTTCCTTCGACGCTTTGGCGGCTCGGTCAGCCAACTGGCGCACCTCGTCGGCCACAATTGCGAAACCGCGTCCTGCCTCGCCTGCCCGTGCCGCTTCGATACTAGCGTTCAGCGCCAACAGGTTCGTCCGGGAAGCAATGGAGGAAATTAACGCCACAATCTTGGAAATTTCTTGGGAGGATTCTGCCAGACGCTTTACCTTGCGGGTTGTTTCTGCCACCGTCTCGCGGATTTCCAGAATCCCGGACACGGTGCGCTCCACGGCCTCGCCACCCTTAAGCGCAGTAGTCGATGCAGACCGAGCCACTTCTTCGGCTTCGCGGGCGCTCTCTGCCACCCGCTGAATCGAGTCGGTCATCATTTGCACCGAGTTTAGCGTGACGGCCAGTTCCTCTGCCTGCCGCAACGCATCAGAGGAGAGCGATCGCGCAAAAATCTCGTTTTCGGTAGACCCCTTGCTCACCTCCCGTGCCGCCTGCTTTACCTGCTGCACAATTTCCCGCAGGTTTTGAATCGTCAGATTAAAGGAGTCCGCCACCGCACCCAGCACGTCGGCTGTCACCTCTGCCTGCACCGTCAGGTCGCCCCGGGCAGCCCCTTCCACATCGTCCAGCAGGCGAATCACCTGACGTTGCAGGTCTTCTTTAGCCTGCTCTTGTTCTTCCGCCTTGCGCTGGGCTTCGCTAGTGGTGGTCAAAATCACCCGTGCCATCTGGTTAAACCCAGACGAGAGCCGACCCAGCTCATCTTCGGAATACACCGTTGCGCGGGCGTTCAGGTTACCCCGCGACACCGCGTCAAACTGCGACTGCAAATCGTCCACCGAGCGCTTGATCTGATGATTCGACGCAGCACTCAGAGCCGTCGCCGTGCCGCCACCAATCAGCCCGGCTGCCACCGCCATCACCAGCCCCATCTTTTGACTTGCTGGAATAACAGTCAGCCGATCTTCTTCGGGCACCAGAAAGTTGGAGGCTAGGAAACCAACCGTCGCTACGGCGATCGCCGAAGTGATGCCCGTCGTCAAACCAATCAACCACTTCTTGCTGTCAAGCGGCGCATTCGCCAAGGGAGCCAGCCAGCCTTGCGGCTCTGCAACTTCCACTTCAACACTCCGCCCATCACCCTGAGTAAAAGTCGGCAGCGTGTCAGACATACCAGAGATGCTGAAGATCTCGTCTTCTCGAATTACTGACTGATCAGCTCCTCCGTCGGTCAAGTCAAACCCGCTCTCGCTGGACATCATGCTGCCACGTCCAGAGACCAAAAAACTTTCCCCACCGACCGAAGGACTCGTAAAGCCAGCCGAATGATCAGACACGTCGAAGTCGGGCAGGCTACCCAAATCATCGAACTCATCAAACTCATCCAAAAAATCAACTCCACCCACGGCTGCACCGCCGCTACGGGGATTCTCACTGGTCGAGAAATTGTCTAAACTATCTAGCTCGTCTAGCACATAGCTATTGCCGCCGTCTACAAAAGTATGGTCATCTAAATCAGATAAATCAGACGAAAAGCCGCTACTGCCATTGCCATAGTTCGACCTTGGATAGCCATTCGCCTCATAGGATGGAGGAGTATGATCTGGCGTGGCATGATCTGATGCACCATAGCCTGATGCGCTACGCTCCGACGGACGGTAATGGGATGTCCCATAATCTGGGGCAGCATAGGGTTCATCGAGTTGCCGCTGTCCATGTCCAAACGTAGCCTCGCCATCCTCTTCAGAAGACAACGCTGCAAATTCATCGGACATCATGAACAGAGTCTCTTCCCCGGTGGACTCAGCCGACATCGAGAAACCGCCGCTAGCAGGAGGCGATGGAAAAGATTCAAACGCCTCGCTCCCCAACCCTGAATCAAAGGATAAATCCGCCTCCCCCGATGGCTCATCAAACCCAGCCGCTGCAAAGTTCTCTATTGACTGCTGAGGGTCATTAAAACCGTAGGGCGATGGCTGTCCCAACTCTGCATCTGCCGGACTGGTCGCCCCAGCCAAAGGATCGCCAGATGCAGCAAATGGGTCATTTAGCCCAAAGTTGCTGCCTGCTTCATCGTCAGCGAATGGATTGTCAAAGGGCGAAGGGAACTCCTGGGGGTTGGCAAATGGGTCTTCTGCACCATTAAAGTCCAGCCCATCAAAGTTAAAGGCATTATCCAGGTCACCCAGATTGCCCAAATCGCCACCTTCTTCAAAGTAAGTTTGGGAATCAGTCGTGCTGACAAAATCACCGTCAATATCGTCAAACCCGGCATCTGGGGCAACTGTCGCACCTGCATCGCTAAATTGCTGAATCGTTTCTAACCCGCTATTGGCATAGTCAACGTACTCAGGGTCGTTAGTCAGCGCCAGCACTGACTGATACTGTTCACGAGCAATCTCGTATTGCTGGAGACCGTAGCAATAAATGTGTCCGCGCAACAGCCGCACATTGGGGTCGTTGGGATAGTTTTCAACGAGGCGGTCAATGACCGCTGCTGCATCGTCGTATTTCCCTTGCATGTAGGCTCTTTCAGCCTGCTGATATTCCTGTGCGTATCCAGTGCTTGATCCCATGTGCCTTCTCCTTAAGCCTGTGCGCGTCTCCGAATGTGCCTCGGTCTAATGGGTTGTTGAGTGAGTTATCGAACGGGTTGAAGCTGAGTCAAGCAGCCCATCGGGCCGATCTCAGAATAGCGACCTGATCTAGCAGTCTTAAATGCCGATCTTGAGAGTCTCCGACGACCCATTCGCCCCGAATAAAGGGAGCCATGCCGTCGGGCAGGTTGGTTGGCATCTGAATATCATCGAGGGGAAGCCAGTCCATGCCGTTAATCAGGTCAACGGCTAATCCCAGCATAGTGTCTTGGTCTTCGACCGCGATGACGTAGATCTCGGAGCGATCGGTACTCAATGGTGCAGAGTCTCCCAAAAACTGACCCAAGTCGGCAACCCAAACAACGCGCCCCCGCACGTTTAGAGTACCCAGCAGCAGGGGAGAGACGTTCGGAATGGGCGTGATGCGATCGGGAGGAGAAGCAATCACTTCCTTGATTCCTACTGCAGGCAAGGCAAACTCGTCTCCTGAAGTCATGAAAAAACGCAGGTGTAGCTCTCCTTCAGGACTGTCTAGCTCCTGAAACTCTGCGACCTGATCCTGCCCTCTGCCAGTGAAAAAATCTGGATTGCCTATCATGGACGATTAACCTATCTTGACCTGGTTCATCTGAGCTATCCCCGCAGCAATTGCTTCACTGTGCCGACTAACTCAGTCGGCTGAAACGGTTTTGCGATATATGCATCTGCACCCTGCTTCATGCCCCAATAGCGATCAAATTCTTCTCCTTTGGAGGAGCACATCACGACGGGGATGTTTTGAGTTTTGGGATTGGCTTTAATTTGTCGGCAAACCTCGTATCCATTCATGCGGGGCATTACGATGTCAAGAACCACTAGGTCGGGGCTATGACCTTCTATTTGTTCTAGCGCTTCTACACCATCGCTAGCCACGGTAACATCGAGTCCGCTGCCTTTTAGCAGGTCAGTAATCATTTCCCGCTGGGTTACGCTGTCTTCTACAACCAAAACTCTACTCATAACGCCTTACTTTGCAACCATAGTGTTGATTTCGCGAAAACCGCTGGGGTAAACACTGACTGGATTCTAGAAGCCTACTGGTAGACTGACTACTGGGAAACTTACTAATAAAAATAATGCCCTTTATTGCGCTGCCCTTGCCCTTTAAAGATAGCGAAGGTTGGGATTTACAAAACACTTGGCTCCTGTATTGGGCAGATCTTGGTAAGAGACTGGCAGAATCTTGGCAAGATCTTGGCAAAATTGGCGAGCCTCTGTTTTGTAGATGTTTCGCAGACTCCTGTGCCAGGTTAAGCAGGGTGCGGTGGCAATGAAGAGGCATCGGTAGAGGCATTGGCGGGGAGTGGGTTGATATCAATTTCTAACGCATTTTCTAAGTCTTCTGCCAGAAGTCTTTCAACGTTGGGTGGGTTTTCTAGTCCTGGTCCAATATAGGTTTCGACCAGTGTAAGTAACTCTTGTTCACCGAAGGGTTTTGTGAGGTAGTCGGTTGCGCCGACGATGCGCGCTCTGACGCGATCGATAAAGCCGTCGCGCCCGGTGAGCATGATGATTGGGGTTTGCCGAAAGGCGGTGGAGGTGCGGAGCATGGCGCAGATTTCATAGCCGTCGAGTTCGGGCATGGAAATGTCGCACAGAATGAGGTCAGGCTTGAGCTGAAACACGAGGCTGAGGGCTTTGAGGGGGTTGCCGATGGAGGTGGCTTCGTAGCCGTGGCTGCGGAGGATGGATTCGATGGCTTTGCGGATGGAGGTGCCGTCGTCGATGCAGACGATGCGAGGGACGGGGGTGTGTGGGGTGGGTTTGGGCTTGGTGGGCTGGGTGGGGGGGACGGGGGCGGCAAGCTGCACAATGCCTTGTTTAATGTAAGGGTAGAGGGCTTTGGCGACGGTGATGAGGTCGCGGTTGAGGTAGCGGGAGATTTGCCGGATGGAGGTTTGCCCGTCTAGCCAGTCGCTGAGGGCGGCGATGGTGGTTTCTTTGACCGATTCGCGGAGGCGATCGCCATCGACCACAACCAACCCTTGATCTGGCGATTGGATGTGGGGATGAAACTTCTTCCAGGACTGTACCTGGGTCATGATGCGGGTGAGCAGTGGGCCAATTTCTAGGGTGGTGAGTTGGGGTGCGAGGGGAGAACCGATTTCAAAAATAAAGCTGCCCTGGTGCAAGCTGAGCAGGTCAAACAGGGTTTCGCGCACCATGCTGTGGATGATGCTGCGGGCCTGGGCGGGGGTGAGGACGCGCTGTTCTAGAAGGGCCCAGAGATGGCCGTATTCGGGGGTGTTGGTGGTGGCGATCGCCCTGCTCGTGTCGATTCCATTCAGCGACGCTTCTAGGTGATAGCGACGGAGGTAATCTCGCAGACGAGACAAATCACTCTGGGCATCGCCTGCGTAGATGATTTGACCGTTTAAAAAAAAGACAAACCAAGACTGAGAGGATGTGGTCTTGGTAAGACGGTTTCGTAGGACGATTGGTGATGTATTGGCATCACCGCCTGGCAGCATTCCACCCAGCCCGTAGGACTCTACAAACAGTTCGCCCGTGCGCTGACCCAGTTCCACAAGCTGGAGAATGCTGCGGATATCGATTTCATTCAAGTTCCCCTGCATATCGCCAAATCACCCCCTCAAGGTCATTGCCGGGCTTGGGCTGGTCTGCTGCGGGCGGTTCGCGGCTTTGGGCAGGCCCTGAGGTGAGCCTGGGTCAACCCTGGAAAGTCAATTCTGACATGATGCCCATTGTTTTTTGCCTTCGTCACTTAGTATGGTTCCCTAATTGCCGGTTAAAGTAGACAAATCTCAGAATATCCAGAGAATGTCTGTATTGTTCCACTATCTCGGTGCTGCTGGCTCATAAAGCTGCTGAATTCTATGCTGTGGCAGTTCTAAAATCAATTGTGAGATTAGTCTGAGACTAGTTAGGTTATGAGAGGTGCGCCTCTTTTCTAGCTCCCCTTCGTTCCGTGTTGGGAGAAGGGGTTGGGGATGAGGGAGGCAAGATTTTTCAGTCAACCAGGTAAGCGGGGTGCGCTTTTGTAGTCCATGTGGGGTGGCTACATTAGCTACATTTCTGTGTTGCCCTGCCAATTCTGCTGGGTTTTAATTTTTCTGAACAATTTTTCTGAATTTTAAGTTGCTTCAGTCCGGATTGGCGGGGTATAGATTTTGTCTGCGGGCGTTAATCTAGCCTGGGTTTGGGCACTCTAGACTATTGGGAATTGTGGGCTTTGTGCCGAGGATGAAGAGCCATGATGGCGAGGTGGGGAAGCTAGATTCTAGAGCAAATCTTGCGAACACAGCCTCGATCAAGCTCGATCAAGCATGAGGGCGATCGCCAGATATCTCAGTAGGTAGTCCAACAGCTTCGGTGACCCCGCTTTGGCTGGCTAGACGATATCCAGACCCCGATTCTGCCATGACCGCTTTGCCAGATTTACTAAGCGTTTCAAGCTTGCCGGATGTCTGTTGCTCATCTGGTTCTGCGAGGTGGGTTTTGCCAGCGTCAACTTGCTGGGTTTACTGCATCCTTAATGGCTCAATCCTGTATAGGGGTTGGCTGGAGTTCCCATAAAACCCCTGTTTCCCAAGTGTCCTATCTAGTTCCTAGCTGATAGTTGTATGGCCGAGGAGCGGTCTGGGCGAATCTGCTCCGGCTTTGCTTGCATTTTTTGCTTGCATTTTCAGGATTGCGAACTAGAATCGAACTTCAGAGGAGATGATAATGCTACATTTGATGGGAATAGATGTCTTGTCTTGCTAGACCCGCTTGGAGCAATGGCTTGCGGGCGATGGGGGCTGAACCAGATGAACGGTTTGCTCGGCAAGCTCTCTGGCGTTTTAGGCTCGGTATGCAGCTCCACAGGGCGAGATGTTTCTAAATCTTTATATTTTGGATGGGGCGATCGCCTGCTGATACATCCGAGCCCAGTCGCTCCAGTCCGCTTTTGGCTTGTGTTACGTGGCTACGTATAGATGGCGCTGTAGCGCTTTCCATTAGGTCAATTCTTTGAGTGAATTGCCCAACCTAAACCCAATCGTTATCGAATTGGCGGGTTTTAATCTTGTCACTACTGGCAAATGCCTGATGTAGACCAAAACCATAGACGATACAAGTAAGGGGACGACTGGCGTGCTGTATTTAGCGGAAGTACAGAGAAAAAGCAGAGTTATCGGCAGCAGTAAGGCTGAGCTGCGGTTGCTTGCCTGCCAGCGCTCTGAAAATATCTGGAGCGCGGTGCCGGGTGAAGAGGTCATCCCTGCACCAGACGACGTGACCTATGGGGCCGGCGTGTTGGTCATGGTGGAACTCAGCGGCACCAAGCAGGTGCAGCGCCATGCCGAGGCGGGCCGCCAGTTGGTTGCGATTTTGCAAAATTTTTCGCGAGCGCAGGAGCGCTACAAGACGCAGGAAGAAGAAATTCAGCAGTGGAAAGAATCGCTGACCTACCAAAGCCAAGAGCTAAACCGTCGGGAAATGGAGATGGAAGCCCGACAGGAACAGCTTCAGGAAATGGAGCAAGACTTTGAGCGCCTGGAACAACAGCGCCAAGAAATCGAAAGCAAGCGACAGGAAGTCGAGGCGCTGAAGGCAGAATTTGACCGCAAGAGCCAGGAGTTGGAAGGGGCTTGGGCCCACCTTCGGGGTGAGATGGGTCGGCTGGAAGAGCAAAAGGCTCAGTTTACCCAGGCTGCTGTGTTGGATGATGCGAAGGCACAGGAGCTTCAAGAATTGCTGAATCGACTGGCAGGGGCGATCGCCCCCACCGAAGCGGCGCGGGAGCAGGTCGCAACCTCCTTTGACTTGCTCAACCAGCAGCAAGCCACGCTGGATCAGCACTACCAAATGCTGGACGAACAGCGCAACGCTGCTCAACAGGCACAGGACAGGCTAGATCAACAAGTGCAGCAGGTGCAAGCGCTTTGGCAAGAGTGGCAACAGTCGAAGGCCGGACTGGATCAGGCGCGAGATGAGCTAGCGGCATTGCGGCGATCGCTCGAACTCAAGCAAGAACAAGTGCAGATCCTCACCGCCCAACTGCAACAGCAGGACAGCTTGCACCAGCAGTTCTGCCAGCTTGCCAATGTGTCGGATCGCTTTACCATTGGCGCAAAGGTTGATGTCAGCGGGCTAGAATCCATCCCCATCGAAGAACTAGAAAACATCGTCCGTGAGCTAACCAATGACCTCGAAAAAATGTCTCGCTTTGTCAACAGCCAAGAAGAGGAGCTAACGGCACAGCAAGAGGAAATCCAGAACTTGCAGCAGCAAATCCAGCAGGCGAGCGAGTACGATCGCCTGCGCTTGGAAGCAGAACTCACTGACGAGCAAGACCGCTATCGAATGCTGGAAGAAACACTGGTCGGACAGCGCCGCAACCTTCAAGAGCGCCAGGCTGTATTAAAGCAGCATCAAACTGTGCTAGACAAGCGCCAGGGTCGAGCCAATGCGGACGCATCTGAAGAGAAGATCGATATTGCACCCGTTTTAGCGCAGCTTGAAGTCCTACGCCAAAACCTAGCGACACAACTCCAGCGCGCAGAAGCACAAGTGCAAGAACTGCAAGCTGCTGTAGAGCAGGCTCAGCAATCAGTCGATCAGCAATCTCAGGCGCAAGAAGACCGCTGGAATCGGGTGATGGAGCTAGAGCAGCAGGTGCTAGCGCAGAAAGCCGCTGTTGGCGAGCAGTGGGGCAAGGTAAACGCTTATCAGGAGGCGCTGGCCCTGGCCCAAGGCGGTACTGGTGGGGTTCGTGAGAAGCTGGAATCCATTGGGCAAATCCTGAATCAGTTTCAGGAAACCAGTGACTATCAACTCCAGGCGATCGCCGAACTGCGGCAAACCATTAGCAGTCTGACGGAACAGCGCACGCCGGAGTTTGTGATTACCTGAACTGAGCCAGTCGTTGAGATTCAGCAAGTTGAAATTCACCAAAAAGAGGCGATCTTGGGCGATCGCTTCTTTTGTTTGAAGTGTTTGAAGTTTGCTTGAAGTTTAAATGTTTGAGCTTTAGACGTTTAATGCTTAGACAGGTAATGTTTAGACAGGCTTCCTGCGTGAATCATTAAGTTCCCAAACTCCCCAACCCCTAACCCCTCTCGTATCGGCGTTGCGGAGCAATCATCTCTAAACCTATCCCCAACCCTAACTAATAGGGCTTACGCAGTTGGACTATTTCTCGCGGGTGCAGCCTGCGAGAAATAGTCCGAAATCCAAAAAATTCATCGCAGGTGCGTAAGTCCTAACTAAGTAGGTAGACCAAATTAAAAACCAGATTCCAAACCCTACGCCGCCCTTGCAGCGGGCGACGTAGGGTTCTTGATTTTATGTTTATTAATGATTTTATGTTTATTAATGTCCAGCCAACTTATAAGCCTAACTGTGCGACGACCCATCTGGCATAATCGCTCCACGCAGATTGGCGTTTTGGAAATTGGTTTGCACGATCGTCGCGTTGATCAACACCGCCTCACTCAGATTTGTCTCGCTTAGATTTGCCCAGTTCAGCTTCGCGCGATACAGGTTCGCTTTACATAAGTTTGCGCCCCGCAGCGAACTCCAACTCAAGTTTGCGCCCCGCACGTTAGCCTGGCTGAGTCTGGCATTAATCAAGTTGGCGCTGCTGAGGCGAGTACGGCTGAGTTCGGCTTCGCGCAAGTCGGCTTCTTCCAAGCTGGCTCCATGTAAGATCGCACCCGTCAGGTTTACCTGCTCCATCAGCGATTCGTTCAAAATGGCGTTGGTAAGATTGGCGTTTTCTAGGCTGGCGCGGATCAGGTTAGCTGCGATTAGCCTCGCCCGATTGAGGCTCGCATCGTTTAGGTTTGCCTCGATCAGATTGGCTCGATCTATCAGCGACTCTGCCAGGTTTGCGCCTGTCAGCACAGCTTGAAATAGGTTTGCCTCCGTCAGTTTTGCGCTCCGCAGTCCCGCATCGATTAACGTTGCCTTGCTCAGATCCGCCTGATATAGCTCTGCTCCAATTAAGTTAGCATTTGTCAAATCTGCATCTCGAAGATCGGCTCCGGCAAGATTGACCTCTCGCAGATTTGCGCCCCACAGATTTGCACCCCGCAGATTTGCGCCACTGAGATTGGCCCGCCGCAGATTGATGCCCTGCAAATTGCGATCGCTGAGGTTGAACTGGCTGAGTTTGGCTTCGCGAAAATCTCGCTCCCCGGCTTCGTAGTGGCTCAGAAGTTCATCAACGTTCATGAAGGTTAGCACCATAGCGGTAAGTCGGAGCGATAGGTCGGAGCGATAGGTCGGAGCGATAGGTCGGGCGATCGCCAATCGGCGACCAGAACCAGCGCGTCAGCACAGACTGCTGAGCAGTCGATTCAAGACTGATTCTTTTAGAGTGCCCGCTGACAAATGAGAATCTGCATTTTGCAGCCAAGCATCTGCGGATCTCCCACTAAAAAGGTTCCCAGTTTGGGAAAATAGAAGTTCTGGTGCTGATTGGCTGACAAAACCTGGGCACCAAGCGGTTGAAATCGCTGCTCCATCAACGAAGTCGGCCTTCGCTGACTCTCTACCCTTACCCAAGTGGGTTTTGCCTGTGTCGGCGCGGCTTCTAGCCGCCAGCGGTAAATGTTTTGTCAGTCAACGAGGTTCTGGTGTCACCTCATACCGAATAACCTCATACCAAATAACCTCATACCGAATCACCTCATACCGAATAAGTAGATAGACCAAATTAAAAAATCACCCCTAAACTCTGCGCCGCCTGCTGCGCAGGCGGCGCAGGGTCTTTTGGTTTTATGTTTATTAATGTCTACCTACTTAGTTTTAGCGAATTGTCTTGAAGTTTTAAGGAACAAATTGGATGTCTGAAACCCTCAGAAGTCACGTGGTTACGCAAGGTGTGCAGCGCAGCCCTAATCGGGCCATGCTGCGGGCGGTCGGGTTTTCCGACGACGATTTCAACAAGCCAATTGTGGGTGTTGCCAGTGCCCACAGCACAATTACCCCCTGCAACATGGGCATCGCGCCGCTGGCGGCCAAAGCAGAGGCCGGCATCCGGGCAGCAGGGGGAATGCCGCAACTGTTTGGCACGATCACCGTCAGCGACGGCATCTCGATGGGCACTGAGGGCATGAAGTATTCGCTGGTGTCGCGAGATGTTATTGCCGACTCGATCGAAACGGCCTGCAATGCCCAGAGTATGGACGGCGTGCTAGCAATCGGCGGTTGCGACAAGAATATGCCTGGCGCGATGATCGCCATGGCCCGGATGAACATTCCCGCAATCTTTGTCTATGGCGGCACGATCAAGCCGGGACATTTGGAAGGAGAAGATTTAACGGTCGTTAGTGCCTTTGAAGCGGTGGGGCAATATAGCGCCGGTCGCATCGACGAAGTACGACTCATGTCGGTGGAACGCAATGCCTGCCCCGGCGCAGGGTCCTGCGGTGGTATGTATACTGCCAACACGATGTCGTCGGCCTTTGAGGCGATGGGCATGAGCCTGATGTATTCCTCCACGATGTCGGCGGTTGACTCCGAAAAGGCAGAGAACACGGAACTGGCGGGCAAAGTGCTAGTCCAGGCGATTCGCAAGAACCTGCGGCCGCGAGACATCATCACCCGCAAGTCAATTGAAAACGCGATTTCGGTGGTGATGGCGGTTGGCGGTTCCACCAATGCGGTGCTGCATTTTTTGGCGATCGCCCATTCTGCCGGAGTCGAGTGGACGCTGGATGACTTCGAGCGCATCCGCCAGCGCGTGCCCGTGCTGTGCGATCTGAAGCCCTCTGGCCGCTACGTCGCTACCGATCTGCACCAGGCCGGCGGCATTCCCCAGGTCATGAAAATGCTGCTAAACCACGGGCTACTACATGGCGACTGCATCACCATCACAGGCGACACCATTGCCGAGCGGCTAAAGGATATTCCCGACGAGCCGCGCCCCGACCAGGACGTAATTCGTCCCTGGAGCAACCCCATGTATGCCACCGGACACCTGGCCATCCTCCGGGGCAACTTGGCCACCGAAGGCGCTGTCGCCAAAATCACAGGGGTCAAGCAGCCTAAAATCACCGGCCCTGCCCGCGTCTACAACTCCGAAGAAGAATGTTTGGACGCAATCCTAGCCAACAAAATTAATCCAGGCGATGTTCTGGTTATCCGTTACGAAGGTCCCAAAGGTGGCCCTGGGATGCGCGAAATGCTGGCTCCCACGTCGGCCATTATTGGCGCAGGGCTGGGTGATTCTGTAGGTCTGATTACCGATGGGCGCTTCTCTGGGGGAACCTACGGCATGGTGGTAGGGCACGTTGCGCCCGAAGCCTACGTTGGCGGCACGATTGCCCTGGTGCAGGAAGGCGATAGCATCACCATCGATGCCGATGCCCGTCTACTGCAACTCAACGTCTCCGATGAGGAACTGGCTCGGCGCCGCGCCCAGTGGCAGCCGCCCAAACCGCGCTATACTAAGGGCGTTTTAGCCAAATACGCCACGCTGGTTTCCTCTAGCAGCAAGGGGGCTGTAACAGATTTGGATTTGTTTTGAGTGTAGGGCTTACGCAGTTCGGCGATTTCTTGCGGGCACGGCCCGCAAGAAATCATCCAAGATACAGAAATTCCGAAACACAGAAATACAGAAAATTCATTGCAGGTGGGTAAGCCCGGCTGGTGAGCGCGGAAACTGATTGGCGGACAACACTCCTACAACAGATTTCAGATTTCTTGCGTGAATCGTGGCGCGGTATCGCCATGCTACGATTTACGCCCTCAAAACAGCATTCATGCAAGAGGTTTAATCTTAATCCTCTCGTAGGTCGGGTTAGCGTCAGCGTAAACCAACCAAGTTTAAGCGGGTACGGGTTTAACGCTGCTCAGCCTAATCTAGGCAAAGAGATTTGTCAGGCAATCAGGTTAACCCGGTGCAGAAGTGTGGAAGTTATGGAGCTTTAGATCTCTCCTGATTCCCCCATTCCCCATTGCTGCCCCGATGACCATCCGGGAAAATCGTGCCGGCATCGGCGATCGCCCCGTCTAAATCCACCGACTGGGCGCGAAACAGGTTACATTGACCAATGTTTGCTCCCTCTAGCTTGGCTTGTTGGAGGTCTGCGCCCACAAGATTTGCCGCCTGCAAGTTTGCTCCAGCTAAGTTAGAATAGCGCAGGTCGGCACTCTGGAAGTTGGCTTCCTGGAGCGAGGCCTCTGTCAGATCTGCATAGCAGAGAATGCTGCGCGACAGGTTTGCTCGGTCGAGCGTTGACTGTTTCAAGTTGGCGGATTGTAGCCTTGCATTGCCCAATTCAGCAGCTTGCAGTTGAGTGCCCTGCAAGTTTGCGCGGCTAAGGTTGGCGTAGGCGAGATAAGCTTGCCGGAGGTCGCTGCCTTGAAGATTGATGTCTTGTAAATTGCATTCAAATAGGTCAGATTGGCTTAGATCGAGATAGCTAAAATCGCGTCTTCCCGCAGCATATTCTACTAAAAGCGTTTCAACTGACATTCGTTCCATAATTAGAATTGGCTCAGCAGAATGAAGCACTGCAACGGCGATCGCCACAGCGCTGAAACTGCTTGCAATAAGTTTAGTTCACTGCTTTACAAGAGTTTACAAACACTCTCCGCTGGTCGATAGATTACTTAATCTTCTTTTAGTTTTTTTAGTGAGTTTACCTATTTCTATACAGACTATAAGTTTACGCAATAAACCTCGTTGGCTTCTGTCAGATCGCGATTTTGGACTCGCGATTTTGGATGGCTTGTCAAGCGTTTGTGTAGCGTCTAGCGACTTTCTTTGTTGCTCCATTTTGGAGATTGGATAGTTTAAAGATGGGATACTGAGATCCACGAGCAAGCTTAATGAGCAAGCT